>NZ_JBPFDQ010000156.1:0-5774 GCF_059415045.1 Ferdinandcohnia sp. SAFN-114
TGTCAACTATTAGGTGGTTATGAAATTTTGAGAAAAAGAGAGTATTCGTGAGATAAATTAACTTTATAGAGGGAGGTACCACATTGAGCTTAAAAGGATTTAAACTAACAGAAGAAAAGGTCCTCAAATTGAAGCCGATTATCGAAAAGATATTATCTCGTAAATACGGTAAGGAAGTAAATTTTGTGGAGTTATCAATAGGAAATATTAAGATTGATTCTAAAAGCAACTCAGAAAAAATGAACTGAGCAAACTAGCCTAGCCTTTCAAGTGGTTAGGCTTTTTTCAAAAATAAAGGTTTGGATAAAAAATTACGTAATTTATGTTAAGTATCGAATTTGAGATTAATGTCTATATTACTGCAAATAGGGAAAAGTTGTTCTTATCGAAACCTATTTAGTTTACATAACATCGACTTGAACAACCCAATTTGTAAGAATTTCGAGTTTTTTCGATATTTTGCTCAGCGTTCGGCTACAGCCTCTTTAGTTTGAACGGACTCTTTTATTTGTTCTTGGATCCAGGCATCAATTGTTTCGTGGTTAAATAATATCCGTCTGCGAACTCGGAAATGAGGAATCTGTTTCTGACGGACCATTGTATAAATCATATCTTTGTGAACACCTATGTATTCAGCAACCTCTTCGGTTGTTAAAGTATTTCGTTGCAAATGAATCACCTCCAGTTTAATTAGCCAGGGTTAATTCATTCCTTCCCCATTTTCTTCAGAGGTATAAGCATTAATTAGAATTTGATTAACTTCAACCCCGTAAAAATCAGCAAGTTTTTCGATAACCTTTTTCTTAGGGAAACGCTCATCATTTTCATATCTGCTAAGAGAATTAACGCTTATTCCAATATTTCGCGCGACTTCTAATTGAGTAAGATTCTTCTTAAATCGCAACATTCTAAGACTCTGCCCTATAGTAAAAAGCATGATGGTTTGCCCTTTCCATTTTCTGAACTTTATTTTATTAGTATCAAAGTCAGGTATTAAAGTAAATAACGTCTTTCATCTCTTCCAAGGGAATTTATAACTACTAGTTGTCATATCTTCTAATAACAAATTTGGTAGGAGATGAGTTAATTTGCAACTAACTTTTAAAGAAAAATTACCTAATTTAGTAAGTGGAATTATAAACAAGATCTCAATGGATGTTGATTATGAGATTAAAGAAGTCGGAAATGACATCGAGATTTTTGGGAAGTTTATCGTTATAAGAGAAATAAAGAATGAAAATAGGATAACAGAAATTAAGGACTGTATCCCTATAGAAATAACGATTGCAAAGAAATATCTGATTAAAAAAACAAAAGAGGTCTCTCTTCGCTTAGAAGGATTTCACTTTGAATTTGAAGAGGATATTACTGTTATATCGGGTGAAATAGAACTATCTAATGTCGAAGAGACGGAAGATAAATACGAGGAATTCGAATTTATTATAGAGGAGACAATCAATTCATGAATTAAATCGGGATGGATTATCCACCGATTCTTTGGAATGGGTCAATTCTTTTTTAGTTTTTAGTCCTAAAAGCTGTTAGATGCCCCTGTAGGCGTTTTTTATGACTGATAATATAAAACCGCTAGACTAATTCAAAAAACGTCATATCAACAAAGGTGGAAGTAGGTGGAGTGGGTTTAATACTTTCCTTGTAACTGTTTATTCCGACATTAAATAATCACATTTCTGTCACAGTATGGGAAAGGTTTAACCTTCTACTTATAGAATTTTTGTAAGTAGGGGGATGATAAAATGATAGCCAATACTGAAATTAAGGAACTAACTGCAATTCAGGAAATTAAATCAATGGTAAATTTGACAGTAGCTGAGATGGCAAATGGTGAAATTGATGTATTTGTGCTACCGAAACAGGGGGGCATCAAGGGATAAGATTCACGAAAGCAGGTAATAAAGACGATATTGTAGCTGAAGCATTAAAGGAATTTGAAGATGAAAATAATGTGAAATTAACATGAAATAAGTCCTATCTCTTAATCGAGGTAGGGCTTTGTTTTATTAATATTTTATTTGTAGGTTCAAGTCTTATCCAACAATATGAGAATATTCCTAGGGTGCTGGATAAATGGAATAACCTAAAGGAATGGGAACGAAACTGGGAGCAACAACTTGAAGAGGAAAAGAACGGTCCAGACCACGAATATAAACAGCATAATATCGAGTTATTAACGGAACAATTAAAGTCCATCAGGAAGGCCGTAAAAGAGATTGGGAAATGGATTTAAAATATGCAGGATTTTATGCGGAAAATGAGCACTATGGAAAACTGCTGGGTCCTCTCAAACCTTGTGATCATGAAAATTATTGAAATAGAGTATTGCAACCCTAAAAATTTTGTCTGTTTATAAATTAACAACCCACCTCATCTGGTAGGTTGTTAGTAAGATATATTAGTAACCAAAATTGTTATATTTTCTTTAGACGTTCATAAAAAATCTTTTTCTTTTTCTCAAATTCTTCATTTGCTTCCAAAGTATTTTCTTTTTGATTCGGTTCATTAATATCTAAAGCTAAAAAAAGATCTGCTTTTAAGGCATTAAATAATATACTTGCCTCATCAAAGTTTATATCCAATACATTTTGTATAATTTCTATAGACTTTTCTTGAATCAACCAATTTGGAAGAGGTTCTATTGACTTACGAAAGTAAGAAATGAGCTGTATTAATATCGATTGCTCATCTGAACTTACCGAGACTTGTTTAAAAGCTTCTGTAGTCGATTTCAATACTGTTGTTATGTACCCAATTGGATTATCAATATCTTTTCTTGCAGTCATTTTTTGCATTAGTTCTAGTACGTTTTCCTGGCCATATTTTTCCCAATTCCTAATTAAATCATCAGAAATTGATATTCCTAACTTTAATGCAAGTTTTTTCATCTGATTACTAAAGGACTCTTCAATTTTAGTATCCTCCAGGTTACCCTCGAACAACGATAGTTGCTTATCGATATTGTTATTTTTCTTCTTAGACGAAATTATAACAAATTTTATTTTCTCCACTCGACGACCAATTTTAATCTCTTCTATCTCAAAAGAAATATCGGTTTTTTTATTTAATTCTTTTTGTGCCGGAATTAAAACGCGTTGTTTAAAATTTCCGTAAGCTGGATATATATCTACTGCACCTACCATCTTCCTTAGTTCTAATAACGGCAATGTTCGTTCCCGGATCTTCTCGTACTGTTTCAAGAGTTCATATAAACGAATAGCATAGGTACTTTTTAGTTTAACGACATTTTCTAATTTATAACTTGTAAATTCCTTTTTTAAATGTAGTAAATATGGTCTTAAAAAAGGGTCAAAACGGATATCAATGGTCCCTTCTGTCTCGTTGTATGCTACAAAACTTAGCCAGGCTACCTGTATCACCTTTTTATCTATACGGACTTCAAAAACCTTTTGCATTAGTTCTTTAGTAATTTGTCTTAATTCCGTATATTTTGGATTACCTTTAAGACCTAAAAGTTTATTAAACTCCTTTATTGATAAAGTATAAGTCTTAAAGTCTGAATCTGTTGGTTGGATATTACTTGCTAAACACAAAATGATTTTTTGCTCAACGACACCCAACTTATAGTTTGCCTCTATTAGCATATTCGATTTTGTTACTAAATTATTTGGACTTGCCTCAACCATTTTTGTATCTATCATGTTATATCCCCTTCCCTAGTTCAATTATGACAAAAACTTAAGTATAACAAAAGTATTTTTTTGTTACACAAGACTCATTTATCTAAAAACCATTTTTGTTATGGTTGATAAACCAAATTTGTTATAGTTAAGACCATTTTCGTTATCGTTCAACCAAATTTGTTATAGTTAAGACCATTTTTGTTATGGTTGATAAACCAAATTTGTTATAATTAAAACCATTTTCGTTTTGTTTAGAACCAAATTTGTTATAGTTAAGACCATTTTTGTTATATATATGATTGTCGAAATAGCATGAATCCTAGTTTTATTCATGTCGAAAACAATAAAACAATAAAAACATTTAAAATATAATAAGTAAAACAACAAAACAAGATTATTATGTGTAACATAAATTGATATATTATTTAAATCAATCACTACTAACACAAGTTAAAAGGATCTAAAGATGTGTAAATGAATATGATATATATCGATATTCAACATTTCCCAACATAGTTTATGCTATGTAGAAAAGTAATTGCAGTCCGTTTTAGTTGTAAAACATGGGAGATAGGTACTAATAAATGCAGTAGTTTATCTTCAATCAATAAACGTTGGAAGAAAAGAAGAAATAAACATTTATAGTAGGAGTAATTTTATGAATTTTCGAAAACAGTTGGAAAAAGTCATTGATACCAAAGGATTGACTGATGACACGATTTGATAAGGTTAGTGAAAAAAAGTTGATAAAAAAGTACAAAGTTTAATATAAGAGTTCATGTAGAGAAAAAGGTAAATTACTTCAACTTTCCTCCACTTCTCAACTATTTTGTATTAAATTGGACATAAGGAGAGGGTTTATAAAACGAGGAGGTTGTGGCACTGAAAAAACAGGTTGTAGACATGGAGAAGGAACATACGATTGAGAGGTTAGATGGCTTCATCCAGGATACGGACGAAATTTATAAAGATATTGAGAAGCTTGAAAGTATTAAAAATGCAGAGGAAAAAAGAGTTGCAATAAGTGAAATAAAAGAAAAATATAGATCCTTAAAAGACAATTTAACATCGGACTTAAAAGACTTAGGAAAATATGAAACCGTCGGTATCGCTTCACGTTTTTACTTGCCAGCATTATGTGATATGCTGCATAACTCAGTACTTTTACCAGTAAACCAGGTAGCCTTAAAAAATATTAGTAAATTACATAGTTCTTTGTACGATATCCGGGACTATGCGAACTATTGGAAACACCAATTAGAAGGATTTAAAGTTGAGTAATTATTGTATATCAATGTATATGATATTCAATATTTCTCAACATAGTTAATATTAAGTTGAATTACAAAATATAAAAAACCCCATTACGATGAGGTTTTAGAGATAAGTATACTTAAGGTCATATGCATTATTTTATACATTGCTGATTTATCAACGTTTTGCGTGCAAATAAAAATTTATTTCCTGAATTTTTACGTATAAAATCGTGCTAAATTTTGAGGGTGAAACGGTCCCATCACCCCACATATTTTTTATAAACAATTGCTGCGGTGATTATTGGGGCTAGTGTCCAGACAATATCAGATGCTATTGATAATATGTCAGATGGATTTCCGATCATTTGAGAGACTCCCTTCGTGCTTTTATAAAGCTAATACGAATTAAGGTAAATATAAGTTTCATCTAGTCTCTCGGTTAACTATATAGAACATTAGCCCTATACTTTTCGAAGATGGGGCCTTTTTAATTTGAAATTTTAAAAGCCCTCACGCGATGGTGGGGGCTCACACTATTTGTTAACTTATTTTATTCCTTTGTTCGACTTGATAATTGTGTAGCGCTATGTTTAATCTTTTGATGTCATTTACAGATAAATCAACAAACTCTACACCATATGAAACTAACTTTCCTTTAATATGGTCTTCTCTTCTGATGATTTTGCCTTTCAAATCGAATTCTTCACCTTGGAAAGTAAAGTTTATTTTCATTAAAATATTGTATTTAACGGGAAATTCATAAGAAGAATGAAATTTTAGTCTGGTATGTCAACACTAAACTAGACACTTTTTTTAGGGTGTATCTTTTTAAATTCAATGGGACTTAGATAGTCAAGGG
>NZ_JBPFDQ010000157.1:0-5770 GCF_059415045.1 Ferdinandcohnia sp. SAFN-114
GTATTGATTGCTCAATAGTTTGTTACTTTAGAATTAAACGTTGACGCTTGTATTGTGTTCAGTTTTCAAAGAACTTTCGTAAGTTTCGCTATCGTTGCTCTCTTGAAGCAACTTTATAATAATATCATTTATTATTTTGATAGTCAATAACTTTTTTATTTTTTTTATTTCATCACCGCATCTCGGCGGCAGATTTATAATATACCACCTCTAAACTATTAAGGCAAGCATTTTTAATAAAAAAATTATACTAAAAAAGTTTTTTGAGTAAATCTATAAAAAAATAGAGTGGAAACCCACTCTATTACTCATATTATTTATTGCGCATTTGTGGGAATAGTAATACATCCCTAATTGAAGGAGAATTAGTTAAAAGCATAACGAGTCTATCTATTCCTATTCCTAATCCACCTGTTGGAGGTAATCCATATTCTAATGCTTCTACAAAATCTTCATCCATCATATGTGCTTCGTCATTTCCTTGTTCTCTTTCTTTCAGCTGAGCTTCAAATCTTTGACGTTGATCAATCGGATCATTTAATTCTGTGAAAGCATTAGCATGTTCTCTAGCAACAATGAATAGCTCGAAACGATCTGTGAATCTAGGATCTTCAGGATTCTTTTTCGCTAATGGCGAAATCTCTACTGGATGTCCATAAATGAATGTTGGTTGAATGAGTTTCTCTTCAATTTTTTGTTCAAAGAATTCATTAACAATATGACCGTACTGCATATTGTCATTGATTTCAACATTATGTTCCTTAGCAAGCTGTCTTGCTTCTTCTACACTCATTTCCTTCCAGAAATCTACGCCTACATATTCTTTAATGGCATCTACCATGTGGAGTCGTTTCCACTCTGGCTTTAAGTCAATCTCATATTCACCATAGGTTACAGTCGTTGTTCCTAATACCTCTTGTGCAATATGAGCGACTAAGTTTTCCGTTAAACTCATGATGTCTTTATAGTCTGCATAAGCTTCATAAAGCTCAATCATTGTGAATTCAGGGTTATGGCGAGTTGATACACCTTCATTTCGGAAAACACGACCGATTTCATATACTTTTTCTAAACCACCAACAATAAGGCGCTTTAGGTGTAACTCAATCGCAATACGCATATATAATGGGATATCTAACGCATTATGATGAGTAATGAACGGTTTCGCCGATGCTCCACCTGGGATTGAATGCATCATTGGTGTTTCAACTTCCAGATAACCATGGTCGTCCAGATAGCGTCTCATTGCTCGGATGATTTTACTGCGTGTAATAAACGTTTCTTTGCTTTCCGGGCTCATGATTAAGTCTAAATAGCGTTGACGATAGCGCTGCTCTACGTCCTTTAGTCCATGGAACTTATCTGGTAGAGGACGTAATGCTTTTGATAAAAGCTCAAATGAAGTTACTTTTATAGAAAGTTCCCCTACTTTTGTTTTGAAGACTGTACCCGTTACTCCGACAATATCTCCTAGGTCAGCAATATTAAATATCTCATATTGTTCTTCCCCAACTGCATCTAGACGTACATATAGCTGGATTTGACTAGTTAGATCTTGGATATGAGTAAATCCAGCCTTCCCTTTACCACGCTTTGTCATGATACGGCCGGCAATTGTAACAGTGATTTCTTTTTCATCTAATTGCTCTTTAGTAAAACCATCATATAAATCGATTAACTCACGTGTGCTGTGAGTTCTTTCAAATCTCTTTCCGAAAGGGTCTACTCCCTTTTCACGCAATGTATGTAGCTTTTCTCTTCTGACAATCAATTGGTCATTTAATTCCTCATGATTCATTTCCATCAACTCCTATTTTGTCACTCATCTATGAAAAACCGTAAATATATAACTTGTCCTATTCCAATATAAACGTAAAGCAGAAAAACTGCCAGTAATTAACTGGCAGTGGGTTGCTTACGGGTATTATAGTGTAGGGAACTATTGATGTCAAACAACCTTAGCATTGTTTTCTTGCTTTTTTTCTACTTCTTCCACGAAGTTTTGTAAAACGGCCACTAATTCATTTCGTGTATTGCAATTGTTAACGTCATTACGCACTATTGCATTTCCGCGGATTCCTTTTAGATACCACGCAGCATGTTTTCTGAATTCCCTTACCGCAACGTTTTCATTCTTTAGGTTAATTAAACGATCTAAATGAAGAATTGATACATCGATTTTTTTCCTTACACTTGGCTCTTCAGTTAATTCACCAGTTTCTAAATATTTGACTGTTTGATAAATCATCCATGGGTTTCCAAGCGCTGCACGGCCAATCATTACACCGTCACATCCTGTTTCGTCAAGCATACGTCTCGCATCCTGTGGTGTTTTAACATCACCATTTCCGATAACGGGGATATTTACTGATTCTTTTACTTGTTTAATAATATCCCAGTTCGCAAACCCTTCGTACATTTGAACACGAGTTCTTCCATGCACGGCTACTGCTTGACCGCCAGCACGTTCTACCGCTTGAGCATTTTGAATCGCAAAAATATGGTCTTCATCCCAGCCCATTCGCATTTTTACAGTAACCGGTTTGTCAACTGCATCAACTACCGCTGAAACCATCTCATAAATCTTATTAGGATCTAATAGCCACTTTGCCCCTGCATCACATTTCGTAATTTTTGGTACAGGGCATCCCATGTTAATATCAATAATATCCGCAGTTGTGTTTCTATCAACAAACTTTGCCGCTTCAACTAATGTTTCTTTTTCTCCTCCAAAAATTTGAAGGCTAAGTGGCTTTTCACGTTCATCTATATAAAGCATCCCCATTGTTCTCGCATTTTTATAGAGAATAGCTTTATCACTTACCATTTCTGCACAAACTAATCCTGCACCAAATTCCTTAACGGTTAGACGGAACGCAGAGTTACACACCCCAGCCATCGGCGCAAGAACAACTTGGTTCTTCATTTCGATATTGCCTATTTTTAACACGGTAACCCTCCCTCCTTCTATTTTTGATACTATTTAATCAACCTCTTTTGGACGTAAATCATCAAGTGGTACTTTTAATATATCTGCAACCTCTTGTAAAAATATCTTACTAGGCATTCGCGTTCCCCGCTCTACTTCTCCAACAAGAGACACCGATACCCCGAGGTCTTTTGCCAAACTCTCTTGGGTATACCCTTTTAATTTTCGAAAAGCACGAATACGTCTTCCCCATTTCTCCGCTTCCATATACGCACACCTTCTCTGTCTTGTAATTCGTCTAGTAGTAAGGATATTGGCTTTGTTACTGTTGGAATTTCTAAATTCTGGTCTATTTCAGCTAATGGTACCAGAACAAAAGCTCGCTCTGTCATTCGGGGATGAGGGACAATAAGACGCTCTGTTTCAATATTTTCTTGATTAAACAGCAAAATGTCAAGGTCGAGTGTTCGAGGCCCCCACCTTATTTTCCTTTCCCTACCAGATTCATGCTCTATACTCTGCAAAACTTCTAGCAAATCCAATGGTTGTAAATCAGTATTTACTTTAATTACCATATTTAAAAATCGGTCTTGATCTTCATAACCAACGGGATCTGTTTCATAAATTGAAGAAAAACCGATAATATCGATATCTTTTTCTTGAATCGCTTGTAAAGCTGAATGTAAATAGGATTCCCGGTTACCTATATTTGTACCTAAGGCGATATAAGCTGTATTACTCACTATTGTCGACTCCTTGTGATCTCTACCGCTACTGACTGAAGCTGTCCTGGTATTGGTGGGTCAGGCTTGATTACTTTTATTGTACAGCTAGAGACCAATGGAAAATGGGCTAAAATGTCGGTAGTCATTTTTTCAGCTACTGCCTCAAGCAATTTGTACGGCTTACCTTCAACAATCTCCTTACATAGATTGTAAAGCTCCCCATAATGAACGGAGTAATTTAAATTATCCGTTTCACCCGCTTGTTTAACATCCACTTCTACCATGAGGTCCACGAAGAAGCGTTGGCCTAGCTTTGTTTCTTCCGTGAAAACACCATGATAACCATAAAATTGCATTTGGTTCACATAGATCTTATCCATTTTTGTTATTCTCCTTTACCAACAAGGACATCCATCATTTTAGCAAGTCTAGCATTCACTATCACATTGTGTACACGGACAATATCGCAGCCCTTTTGGATACCAAGGCAAGTCGTTGCGCCAGTTGCTTCATCGCGTTCCTTTGGTGGCAAATCAAATATTTTTCCAATAAAAGACTTCCTTGACGTTCCTAATAGTATTGGAAAACCTAGGTCAGAAAACCGGTCCAGGTGACGAATCGTTTCAATATTCCCTTCAAAGGTTTTCGCAAAACCTACTCCTGGGTCTAAGATAATCTTCTCATCCTTTACACCCGCAGCTCTCACAATCTCAATACTTTCTTTTAAATCAACGATCATATCATCAATAAGACTCTTATAGTTTTTATTGTCACGGTTATGCATGAGAATTATCGGCACTTGATAGGTTGCTGCCACTTCTGCCATTTTAGGATCTGCTTTTGCACCCCAAATATCATTAATAATGTGCGCTCCTGCTTCAATTGCCTGCTTCGCTACCTCAGACTTATAGGTATCAATCGAAATCGGTACGTGAACTTCCTTTACTAACGCCTTAATGACTGGCACCACTCTAGCAATCTCTTCTTCATCAGAGATTCTTTCATGTCCAGGCCTTGTCGATTCACCACCAACATCAATAATATCTGCACCATTCTCGACCATTTCTTTGGCGTGACGGATTGCCGCGTCTAGGTCAATATAGGAGCCACCATCTGAAAATGAATCAGGTGTGATATTTAGAATTCCCATAATCATCGTTTTTTTCGAAAAGTCTAATTGATAAGGACCACATGTTAGTGTTGGTCTGCTCGTTCTGCTTTGGTCCATTTCTCAAACTCCTTTGTTATTCGTTTATACAATATAGGCCTGTCTCTGAAAATGTAATAGATATATGTACTAATAACAGGCACTCTGATTTTTAGTTTGATCCTACTTCACTTTTATTACTGATGAATTGTTTAACTACATTTTCAATCAGTTGCTTCCCAGCATTAGTCATAATGGACTCTGGATGAAATTGGACACCCTCGATTGGATACTCCTTGTGACGGATGGCCATGATTTCACCATCTGCTGTTTCAGCTGATATTTCAAAACACGCAGGAAGGGTTTCCTTTTTTACGATTAGAGAATGATATCGAGTAGCTGTAAAAGGCTGATCAAGTCCTGAAAAAATGGTTTTACCGTCATGTATCATTTCTGATGTTTTCCCATGCATAAGCCTTTGGGCTTTAATTACATCTCCACCAAATGCTTGGGCAATTGATTGATGACCAAGGCAAACACCAAAAATCGGGATACGCCCTGCAAAATAAGAGATTGTCTCTAGACTTATCCCTGCCTCATTCGGTGTACAAGGCCCGGGGGATATCATGATTAAATCGGGGGATAACTCCTCTATTTCCTGGACTGTGGTTTCATCATTTCTTTTGACGATAATCTCTTCTCCTAATTCTCCCACATACTGCACTAAATTAAATGTAAACGAGTCATAATTATCAATCATTACGATCATCTTAGCTCACCTCATACTCATATTTTTTAATCTCTACTTCACTCAGCTCTATGCTTGCATCTATAGATCGTCTATTTTTATATTTTACATGATATACGATTACTGGTACACCATTGAATTGAAAAAAGAGGCTGGGACATAACTAGCTTCGAATAGTGATAAAGGAGAATTTGAGTGAACTCAAGTTCTCCTTTATCTAT
>NZ_JBPFDQ010000158.1:0-5409 GCF_059415045.1 Ferdinandcohnia sp. SAFN-114
AAATTAATGAAAAAGTGTTAAATTTAATATGGATAGGTGTTTTATATATGTCTCATTTGGCTAGGTCAGTTCAATGCTTACCTTCCTTTTTTTCGGGTACAAAGTCAATCCCGCCTGGGTGGAGTGGATGACATTTTAATATACGTTTTATGGTCAGCCAGCCACCTTTAAATGCACCAAAGCGTTTAATGGCTTCAAGTCCATATTGAGAACAAGTCGGATAAAAGCGACAAGTTGGTGGTTTTAATGGGGATATAAATTTTTGATAGAAACGAATTACACCTATAAATATCGCTTGAAGCAATTTTTTCTACTTCCCTTACTTGGTTTAAGTAACTTATACTATACTATAGGTAGTGGATAAAAGCATCTTTAAAGGTTGTCCAAAAAAGTTACGTGTATATGACACATCGAATTTTTTCCAATTCAAATTAAATAGATGAAAAAAATCGGAAATAGCGTTATGATAGATATAAATGCAGGTACAAAAAGAAGAGTAAAGGACTGAGATGTTCAAGGCGGCGAAGTTTTGAGTACCGCAGCGTATGAAGTTGATACGTGAGGAACAGATAAACATGCCTAAGAAATGTCATTTTCGGTCGACTTTTTGTAATCCTCTAAAAGATATTTAGGGAGTGAAGAGAATGCCATCAGTAGAAAGCTTTGAACTAGATCATTGTGCAGTTAAAGCTCCGTATGTAAGACATTGTGGTGTACACAAGGTAGGTACAGATGGAGTTGTAAATAAGTTTGATATTCGTTTTTGTCAGCCAAATAAACAGGCTATGAAGCCAGACGTTATTCATACACTTGAACATCTATTAGCATTTAACCTTCGTGAGCATTGTGAGAAATATGATCACTTTGATATTATTGATATCTCTCCTATGGGGTGTCAAACAGGTTATTATTTAGTTGTGAGTGGGGAACCAACAGTTTCTGAAATTATTGACCTGTTAGAAGCAACAATGCAAAGTGCTGTAGAAATTACAGAAATCCCTGCAGCAAATGAAACTCAATGTGGTCAAGCGAAGCTTCATGACTTAGAAGGGGCAAAGCGCCTCATGCGTTTTTGGCTAACACAATCAAAAGAAGACCTTCAAAAGGTATTCGGATAATAAAAAGACCTCAGCCACTTTGGCTGAGGTTTTATAGTTTTGGTGGAATCCGATGTTTGGTTTCTTGTTCGTATGCATATGCCAATTTTATCAGTGTTGCTTCCGAAAAGGCAGTTCCTGTGAAGGTGATTCCAACTGGTTCTCCTTCGGGTGTATATCCCGCAGGTACTGTTATTGATGGATAACCAGCTTTAGCAGGTATACTTGCTCCAATATTATTAGGGAATACAATTGCATCTAATTGATGCTCATTTAAAACAAAATCAATTCCATTTTCCGTTGAATGATAATGATCATTTTCAAGTGCATCAAGGTATTCTTTTTCTGTTAACGTGCCACTCGTTTTTTCTGCCTCTTCCAAAATAATCTGACCGTACTTTAACATTTTATCTTCATTATCCTTGTTGAATGCAATCAAGTCAGATAAATTTCGAACTTTTACGGAAGGCTCTAAGTTTCGTAAATAAGCATTTAGGTCAACCTTAAATTCATAGGTTAATACATCATAGCTCCACTTGTTTTTGGAAGAAGGAATTTTTACATCCTCAATAACAGTTGCCCCAAGTTCTTCGAGTACCTTTACGGCATTATCCAATACTGCTCGTTTTTCCACGCTAAGGTAGTCAAAATAAACCTCCCTAGCAATTCCAATTCGTGCACCTTTTAGCCCATCCACATCTAAAAATTGGGTAAAATCGGTAGAGGTTAATGTTTTGCCTGTGTAAGTGATTGGGTCACGCTCATCTACTCCTACCATTGCGGTTAATAGGTAAGCAGCATCCTTTACTGTACGTGCCATTGGTCCTGCAGTATCTTGTGTATGAGCAATTGGAATAATTCCTGCGCGGCTTATTAATCCTAAGGTTGGCTTTATGCCGACAAGTGAGTTTTGACTTGAAGGACTTAAAATGGAGCCTGATGTTTCAGTACCAACTGCAACAACTGCAAAATTTGCGGCAATGGCTGAGCCAGAACCAGCGCTTGAGCCTCCAACATCAAATTTACCAGGTCCATATGGATTTAATGTTTGCCCACCTCGGGAGCTATATCCACTAGGCATCCCTTCTGTCATGAAATTCGCCCATTCAGTCATATTAGTTTTGCCTAAAATAATGGCGCCGGCTTCTCTTAAGAGATACGCAACATATGAATCTTCTGAGGCACATGAGTCAGCTAAAGCGAGTGAGCCAGCAGATGTGTGCATCTTATCGTTCGTATCTAGATTATCTTTTAGTAATACTGGTATTCCGTGAAGCGATCCGCGTGGTCCAATTTCTTTACGCTCCGTATCCAGAGCCATTGCGATTTGCATAGCATCTGGATTTAATTCTATGATGGAACGCAGTGATGAGTCATAGTTTGCAATTCTATGTAAATACATAAGTACCAATTGTTTGGCCGTTAATTCTTCTTTTTCAAACTTTTCTTGGATGGAATCAATTGTTGCCTCAATTAACCAATTATTTGAAAGTTCTTGAAGAAGTTTATTTTCCATCAGAATTCTCCTTATTTTCAGGTTGGTTTAAATATGGATTATCCTCTAAATCATCTACTGTATGTTTGTACTTATATGCTTTGGATGTCGTACTAACTGCTAAAAACAAGACTACAAAAACAATAATGATTGAAATAATTAATACTGTAAACATAGCAACCTCCTCTTATTCTCCTTTATTTTAACATGAAAAATGATAGAAGATATTGATATTCCAATTAAATTGAAAAAGTATGAAATTTGTCAAGAAACAAAACCAAAATTTATGTTTCACAGTGTTATAAAGGGGGTATGTTAACAATAAGGAGGAGATATAAATGTCAACACAATTAGTGGAAATGGTAAATAAGCAAGTTGCAAACTGGAGTGTGCTTTACATTAAGCTACATAATTATCATTGGTATGTGAAAGGTTCTAATTTCTTCACCCTTCATGAAAAATTTGAGGAATTGTACAATGAGTCCGCAGTTCATATTGATGAGTTAGCTGAGAGATTATTGGCAATTGGTGGACAACCTGTTGCTACAATGAAAGAGATTCTAGAATTGTCTTCCATTCAGGAAGCAAATGGTAATGAAAATGCCGATGAAATGGTTTCTACTATCTCAAATGATTTTTCTATATTAACGGGAGAATTAAAGGAAGGTATGAAAGTAGCTGGTGATGTGGATGATGAAACTACAGGGGATATGCTCCTTGCAATTCACCAATCACTTGAAAAGCATATTTGGATGCTACAATCCTTTTTAGGAAAATAAAAAATAGTTTGCCCTTCTTTCTTGTAGAAAGAAGGGTTTTGTTATACTTTTTTAGTAGGGGAGGAGAGAAATATGATCGATTTACGAAGTGATACAGTCACAAAGCCAACAGCCGAAATGAGAAAAGCAGCTTATGAAGCTGAGGTTGGAGATGATGTCTATCAAGAAGATCCAACAGTAAGAGAGTTAGAACAAACAGCAGCTGATATGCTTGGGAAGGAAGCGGCATTATTTGTGACGAGTGGAACTCAAGGCAATCAAATTGCTGTGCTAACTCATACACGAAAAGGGAATGAAATCATCGTTGAACAAGATTCTCATATTTTTAATTACGAAGGTGCTGCGATATCTGCGTTTGCTGGAGTACAGCCCCGCACAATTAAAGGGGATAGAGGCGCAATGGACCCTAGAGAAGTAGAGTCTGCTATTCAAGAGGATGATGTCCATAACCCTGAAACCGGCTTGATTTGTATTGAAAATACACATAATCGAGCGGGTGGTGCAGTCATCCCGCTTGATAATATGGCAGCGATTCATCATGTTGCATCTGCAAATCATATACCTGTTCATTTGGATGGTGCCCGTCTATTCAATGCAGCGGTAGCATTGGGACGACCTGTAAAGGACATTGCGCAATATACGGATACTGTTCAATTTTGTTTATCAAAAGGATTAGGTGCTCCGGTAGGTTCTATCATCGCTGGAAGCGAGGAGTTTATTAAGCAAGCAAGGAAGTGGAGAAAGCGTCTTGGTGGAGGTTTAAGACAGGTTGGGATTATTGCGGCCCCAGGACTTGTTGCACTACGTACGATGGTTGACCGTCTTGCAATCGATCATGAACATGCAAAATTTCTTGCAGAAGGACTAGGGAATACAAAGGGGATCGAAGTCGTAAATCAGATTGACACCAATATCATTTTAGTGGATGTGAGTGAAAGAGGCTTAACCTCTAGTCAATTTGTCGCTTTATTAAAAGAACATGGTGTATTGGTTTCAACATTTGGACCTAAACTTGTCCGATTCGTCACTCATTATGATGTTAATAAAGAGTCTATTGGGGACGCATTAAGGATCGTAAGTAAATTATAATACTGATTTAGGAAGGATTGTCAGAGCGACAATCCTTTTAATGTATATCTCTCAACTCATTAATCGTCATCATTTTTGATTGACCAATTCCATCACGTGCCATTTTTGCTTTAAGGTTTTCTATCATGTAGAAACCAACTAAGTTTCGCAATTCTTGATCAGTTAAATCTCTTAAAAGATCTATCAGATCTTCACGTTCAAATTGTTCAAGCACGGAAAAAGCAATGATGTCCGCATCTTCTTCATCACCTGTTAATTTATCTCTATATAGTTCATAAATTTCGTCAATTATTTTCATAAGTGTTTTCCCCTTTGCATGCTTATTTCACATGTTTTCTTGGAAATTAGTATATGGGGGAATGTCTTAAAAGATACTAATTTTAATGAAATTTAGGCAAAGGCCATAATGAATGTTGAATATTTTTTACACGAGAGGAAAAAGCTAAAATAACGTAAATCACTGTTAGGAGTGACCATAGTGGAACAACAGTCAAAGAAAACCTATTATATTGCTGTAGGGAGTGGGGAAATATCTCAAGTAAAGTCTGGGTCTTCTTGGGAGTATAAAATTGAAGCAACGGACGAGGAAATTCATCAACTGCGAAAGCTTTTTGATTCGAATTATGCAAACGAAGTAGAAGGATTTTTACGTGCACATGTTCCTTTTGTGGAATATCATAATGATTCATCGAATGATAAGTACGACTCAAATATGCTTCAGGTTTTTCAGATGATTTATCGACTTGGAGACCAGGAAGCAAAAGATTTCATACAATCACAAGGCATACTTGATGTTTTAGGTAATATTGATTAAGCCACTTCTACATGAAGCGGCTTGTTTTTATGTTATCATAATAATAAAAACAACGATATTTGAACTGACCTAGCCAAATGAGACATATATAAAACACCTATCCATATTAAATTTAACACTTTTTCATTAATTTGA
>NZ_JBPFDQ010000159.1:0-4941 GCF_059415045.1 Ferdinandcohnia sp. SAFN-114
ACAAAAAATTTGTATATACTAGTAAATCAATATTAAACAATATAAAATTAGTTTAGACTTTCTTGTCCTTTTACAAATTTCACCTTGTTTGGTTTCAAGGTTTATATTTTTAAACCCTGTCGTACCATTCGAAAAGGTTCTAGAAACATTTTGAACTGCCAGCATCTATACTCATCCTTTCAGGTCTACTTCACAAAGCTATCCTGCCAGTGAAGAGTTTTTTCCTCTGTTTTCTTCAAAATGGAGTCTGTTATTTTACCTAAAATCGCAAATAGTACGATGCTTGCAATGACCGTCTCAGGAGAATAGGAGTTTTGGCCAACAACAAGCAAATATCCAATCCCCTGACTAGCGCCCATTAATTCAGCTGCAACGACAAACATCCAACCTAGCCCAAGCCCACTTCGGATTCCAACTAGAAAAGAAGGAAGGGATGCAGGCAATATTACCTTTCTAATTAACTCAAACGATGAAAAATTATAGATTTTCCCTACTTCAATCAACTTTCGGTCAACACCCTGTATGCCTGACACGATGTTTAAATAAACCGGAAAAAATACCCCAACCGCAATTAGTGTAATTTTTGATGGTTCTGCAATCCCCATCCACAAGATAAAAAGAGGTACCCAAGCAAGGGACGGAATCGAACGGAAAGCCTGAATCATCGGGTCTAGTAACTGTTCAGCAATTCTAAAATAGCCGACCAATGAACCAAATATAACAGCAGCAACTACCCCAATGAGAAACCCAAAAAAGATGCGATATAACGTAATCCCAATATGGCTCCACAGACTTCCATCTCCAGCAAATTCAATTATTTTCGCAAGGATAACCGTTGGTGCCGGCATAAGATGACCTTCAAGGACACCAATGTGGCTTAAATATTGCCAAACCACGATTAAAATAGCCGGGATGATACTCCCAAGTAGAACTACTTTTAGACTTCCTGATAATACAAACTCACGCTTCGATTTCACCTTAATTTGTCTAGTCAACGCTCCGCCTTTTGTGCTCATTTTACCGTCTCCTATCACGAGGAAGTGCCGTTTTTAAAGAGGCACAATCCCTATTGTTTAATTACGTTTTCCGCAAACGTAGGATTAATCAATTCCTGAACTAGTTGATCCAATTTAACATCTTTTCCGATGATTTCCTGCGCTTGAAGCACCTTACCTGCTTCGGTTAATGCCTCAATTTGTATTTCACCAGGAACAGGATTAGAAAAATCATTTCGTTCATTTAATTGTTTATTAGCAACTTCAATATCAATATTTGCGGACTTTGCCAAAATTTCCGCTGTTTCCTCTGGATTTTCTAAAACCCATTTACGAGCCTTTTCGTAGACCTCAATGACTTTTTCTACGTACTTGGGATATTTCTCCGCAAACTCAGAACGCACATTTAAGGTTCCATACGTATTAAAATCTGCATTGCGGTAAAAAAGGTTCGCATCCGTTTCTAATTCAACTCTTGCCATATGAGGATCTAACCCCGACCATGCATCCACTTGACCAGAAGATAACGCGGCCGCTCCATCTCCATGCTGGAGGTTAACGATTTCAACATCTGATGGACTTAACCCTTCCTCATTAAGGGCGCGTAATAGGAAAATATATGGATCTGTCCCGATAGTTGCAGCAACCTTTTTCCCTTTTAAATCGCTTATACTTTGAATCTTTGAATCTTTATTTGCGACCAACGCAGTCCACTCTGGCTTTGAGTAAATATACACCGATTCAATTGGAGCTCCCTTTGCTTTTGCCATTAGAGCAGCTGCCCCTGCAGATGAACTGAAATCCGCACTTCCACTATTTAAAAATTCCAATGCTTTATTACTTCCTTGACTTAGAACAAATTCAACCTTAATTCCCTCTTCTTTGAATGCTTCTTCAGCCCACCCAAACTCTTTTAACACAAGACTCGTAGGCGAATAAAAAGCATAATCTAATGTGATTTTTTTAGGTTTTTCACTTCCTTGGCTCGCTTTACTTGTGCTATTCGAACAACCTGCAATTCCAATCAACAGTAATACAGCAATAAAAATAACGCTTATTTTCTTCATGTCTGTACCTCCAGTATTTTTATAGGAAAACTAGGAATAGTACTAATACAACTTCTAACTTGCATATCCTAACGATGAAAAAAGCCCCCTTCTAGTAAGAAGAGGGCTTTTTTCCTCCTCTTATCTTTCAGGTAATTTTACCTGATGGAATTAGCACCTTTTCAAGAATAATCTTGAAGGTTGCCGGGTTTCGTAGGGCCATGTCCCTCCACCGCTCTGGATAAGAGTCCTTTATTAAATTAATACGTTCTAGTTTTACTTTATAAATGGATTATAGAGTGTAAAATACCCAAAGTCAAACACTTTTTGAAAAATTTTCCCTTATTAAAATTTTCGGTGATTATAATCATTCCCTATACAAAACGTTAAATTTGAGACTATAAATACAATCAAAAAACATTTGTGTCATATTTGTGAAGCCCATTGCTTTAATTGAAAATCCATTGTATATTAAGAGTGTAGAAAGTTAGTGAAAAACTTCACAAACTAACTACCCAAGCTGGCAGCTAAAACGATCATATTTTTTTATAACAACTTGTGAATAGTTTCACAATATTAAATAAAAGGGGAGATTAAGATGAGAACATTCTTAAAAGGACCTAAAATGGCAGTTATTTGGACAGTATTACGTGTATGGTTAGGTATTCAATGGCTAGAAGCTGGTTTTCATAAATTGACTGGAGGATTTGACGCAGGCGGATTCCTCCAAGGAGCACTTGCAAAGGCTGGTGGCGAACACCCAGCAGTAGCAGGTTGGTATGCAACATTCCTAGAAGGCTTTGCCGTTCCAAACGTTGATATAATTAACGTACTCATTCCATGGGGAGAAGTTCTAGTTGGACTTGGATTAATCTTAGGTGCTGCAACAATCCCAGCATTAATTGCAGGGGCATTCATGAACCTAAACTTCTTACTTGCTGGAACAGTTAGCACAAACCCAGTACTTTACACATTAGCAGTTATTCTCTTATTTGCAGGCGCTGCAACATACTACTACGGTGTAGATAGATTTGCAGTACCATTCTTAACAAAACGAATTCATACGAAAAAAGATACTAAAACAGCAACAACCACTGCATAACTAAAAAAAGGAGTTCTACCCGATTTTGGGAGAACTCCTTTTATATTCTACTCATCATCAATCTCGCCGTCACCGATTTCATCTTCCTCTTCAATTTCTTCAATTTCCTCGCCTTCCTCAGGTCTTTCGTCATCCCCACAACCCGCTAAGAAAAACATCGGAAATGCTAATAATAACAGCATGAATAAGCGTTTTATTTGGTTCATTACTTAACCTCCTTTTATCTATACTTTCCAATCAATAGCGAAATATGTAAACTAGAAATGGGTAACAGTAATAATATTCCTATATTAAAACTTGGAGGTTTAACACAATGCGAAAAATAAAACTCGGCACTAGTTCACTAGAGGTTCCTGTTATAGCAGTAGGGTGTATGAGAATCAACTCATTAGAAAAGCCTGAGGCGGAAGCGTTTGTACAAACGGCATTAGAAAACGGAGCAAACTTTTTTGACCATGCCGATATTTACGGAAGTGGCACTTGTGAAGAAATCTTTGCAGATGCAATACATATGAACGATGACGTGAGGGAGAAAATCATTCTTCAATCCAAATGTGGCATTCGAAAAGGAATGTTTGACTTTTCAAAAGAACATATACTTAATTCCGTAGATGGAATCTTAAAACGTCTTAAAACGGACTATCTTGATGTTTTACTTTTACATCGTCCAGATGCCCTTGTTGAGCCTGAAGAGGTTGCAGAGGCATTTGATGTGTTGGAATCATCAGGGAAGGTTCGTCATTTTGGAGTCTCTAACCAAAAGCCGATGCAAATACAGTTATTAAAAAAATATGTAAAGCAGCCAATTGTTGCAAATCAGCTGCAATTAAGTATCCCCAATGCCCACATGATTGCAAGTGGTGTTACAACTAATATGCAAATTGATCAATCCATTAACCGTGATGGAGATGTCCTTGATTTTTGCCGATTGAATGACATTACCATTCAACCATGGTCACCTTTTCAATATGGTTATTTTGAAGGACCTTTTCTCGGTAATGAAAAATGTCCAGAATTAAATCAAAAAATTGATGAAATTGCTGAAAAATACGGCGTATCCAATACAACTATTGCAATTGCGTGGCTATTACGTCATCCAGCCAACATGCAGCCGGTAATTGGAACCATGAATATCGAGCGATTAAAGGATTCCGTGAAAGCAAGTGAAGTCCAGTTATCCCGCGAAGATTGGTACAGCATTTTTCAAGCGGCTGGTTATCTACTTCCGTAAATAACAAAGCTTCGCTCACGCCCGTATATTGGCGATAAGCATAAGATTAGCGCTGACAGAAGGCGTCCTTTGCTTTCAAAGGTGATTGGCTTGTGACCTAGAGCCGATGGTGCCTGAGAGCTAGACAAAGCAGGCAAGGGTAAAATTTTTTCGGTTGTGTCTGAGGTTTAGGTAGCTTTGGACTTGCAATAGCAAATTTTGAGGGGGTGTGTCCGAAAGTATGTGTGTCTTCAGACTAGCTAAGGTAAAATCTACTCGGTTGTGTCCGAAGTTCAGGTGACTTCGGACAGGCATAGGTAAAATCTGCGCGGTTGTGTCTGAAGTTTAGGTAGCTTCGGACTGGCTAAAGTAAAATTTACTCGGTTGTGTCTGAAGTTCAGGTTTCTTCAGACATACAAAGGCAAAATCTACTCTGTTGTGTCCGAAGTTCAGGTATCTTCAGACTTATAATGGCAAAACCTACTCGGTTGAGAACGAAGTTGAGGTATCTTGAGGTTAGTCTTAATAGTGGACAACGTAAAATGAGATTTTATTATATAATACAATCATCATTTATAAGGACGTGTC
>NZ_JBPFDQ010000160.1:0-4867 GCF_059415045.1 Ferdinandcohnia sp. SAFN-114
CCATATAAAAAAAGTCGAATCCATCAAGGATATCGGCTTTTTTAGATTGAAATTTGCTTAGCGTACAAAATTTCCGAAATGTTGGCTATACCCCTACTTGTAAGTTTCATAGTGTTTTTCCTCATCACCCTGTTCACCAAGAAATAACCGGGACACAGGGACAGGTTCGTTGCCCCAACTGAAAGATGAATCAGCACCTAAAAATTTGGGTTCCGCTCATTATCTCTCTTGCATAGGATATTTTAGCAATTTGAGGAGGGATTGAGTAAAATGAATTATGTAACATATGGATCCCCATATCATTATTATCACCATCATCATCACCACCACCCATATTACACGCATGTTCCTATGCCTTACTGGAACTATTGGGGATACCATTACCCACATATGGAAAGGGAAGTACGCCAGTTCACTGATCAAGGTAAGCAGCCATTTGTAATCAATATCAATGAAGCTACAAAGCAAAACAATACGTTTCGCACTGCGATTTGGACAGGAACTTACCTACAGCTAACATTAATGAGTTTGCAACCTGGGGAAGATATCGGTTTAGAAATACATCCTGATGTGGACCAATTCCTACGTGTTGAACAAGGCGATGGAATTGTTCAAATGGGGAAAAACAGAAATCAGTTAGACTTTGTAAGACAAATTACTGACGACTCAGCCATTTTTGTTCCAGCAGGGTATTGGCACAACCTAACAAATACAGGAAATATCCCATTAAAACTTTATTCAATCTATGCACCACCAAATCATCCATTCGGAACCGTCCATAAAACAAAAGCAGATGCGATGGAAGCTGAACACGAACACTAAGCTGTCGACTCTAATGATGGACAAAGTGGGTCAAGGGACCTGTCCCTGCGTCCCAAAAAAGGGCAGAGCCGAAATGGGCTCTGCCTAAAATTTATTTCTTGTGATATAATTTATTTAGTTCGTATTATATTGCGGTCTCTTCGTTCCCAGCGAGGAGGCCCTTTTCTTTTTCTCTGTCTTCTTTTTCTTTTTCAAGAATGAGCATAATCTCTTTTAAATCAACTGTTGGCTTTTCTAAAGCGGCAATTATCTCTTTTGTACTGTTTGTTGGTCCGATCTGTTTTACTAACTTAGTTAACAGCGATTTTAAATCTATGGTTAGCTTCTATTCATTTTGTTTTTCTAACTTTTCCATGATCAATTTCCCCCAATTTATTATTTAATTTAATAATTGCACCCGGAAGCAAATGTTTAATAACAGCTGCTGCTAATTTCTCTGCAGGGATAATTATCCTTTTTACGCTAATTGAAATCATCTCCCATTTATGTAAATCTTTAGCTTTTTCATTTTGCCCGCTCACTCCTTTAAATATTATTAAATATCCCACAAACAAAATTCCAAGCCTTTGACAAGATGATCACTTTAATTTTCTTGCTTAACGTAGATGACTAACATACCCGCTACAAATGAGCACAACATCGCAAACAATACATAAATAATCAGCATTTTTTCACCTTCCATTTATGTAAATCTTTAACTTATTAAAGATATTCTATTACTTTATGAAAATATTGTCAATTAAAAAATTAAAATAGTTGTAATATTTCTTCATATTATTATAGAATTGTTTTAGATAATTATAGAAACGAGGGTAAAATATGGGTTTTACATACGATCCTTTATGGAAATTATTAATTGACCGCAAAATGACCAAAGAGCAAATGCGAACAGAGCTTAAGATTTCACCCGCTACAATTGCAAAAATGGGTAAGGGTGGAAATGTATCGATGGATGTTCTGGAGAGAATCTGTTCACGTTTTAATTGTAAAATTGAGGACGTTGTTCAATACATACCAACAAAAGAATAGAACGAAAAGCCGTCTAGCGATGTGACAATCATCACCTGGACGGCTTTTTTATACGTTCCTAAAAGTATTTTCAGATATAAAGTTTATATCGAGTTAATACACTATTAATACTTACGTGGAAAGCAATTTTTAAGGCTAACCCCATTAAAGGAGGTGATGCCAAATGGAAGCTCTTCAGATTACACAGTTTGGATTTGAAATCTTTTTCGGAACTGCAACCTTTGTAATGGGTTTAATTACTTTATTTTTATTAACAAGAAAAAATCCTCCACAAAGGGAGGATGTAAAAGAGAAACGGTAGGCTTTCCATGTAATAAACTTCAACTGAGATGTGCCAGCATCTCAGTTTTTTTTATTTAATTTACTTAATTCATATTACTACGGTTAATTCGACCTCAGAAGCTTCTCGAGCATATTCCAATGGGAATGCCATTTAGAATGCCAATTAAATTTACTGTAATACAATGTATGACACTTTCTATTTTGTTATACAGCGTATATTCGTTTTACTTTTAATTTATTTAACTTCCCGAGCTCTTGAAAAGTGCATACCAGAAAATGAATAAAAAATACACTTTCCTGAACGAATGGGAGGGTGTTTTTAGTGTGTCTAAAAATACAAAAACCCCCTTCACGAATGAAGGAGGCCGGATTGCCTGTGACGAGACAGGCGAGACTTCCCTGCTACTGGAGCAGATCTGCTCGTGACTGGACGAGCGATGTATTTAAAGTTTACTCAGTTATAGCCATTTTATGACTCAATATGTAAAAAGGAGCCCCTAAAGGCCCCTATTTGAGAAAAACCGTGAATCGTTCACGTGATTTGCCTATGACTAAGATAGGCGATGTAAGTTAATTTCATTATAGGATGAAAGCTTGTCCCCGTCAAGTTGTTGGTTTCAAATTCCATATACCCACTTAACACGAGTTATTATACGATCCATGTCACCTGAATCAATATTTCCTTTGTGTTCACCTATACGCACCTTACTAATCGTCTTGGTTTCCTCTCCAAGAACGGCTGAATCATGGTCTAAAAAACTATATTTACCTTTTTTCAAAAAGTAGTGGCTGCTTAAACGAGGTTGATCTAGAACTTTAACCAGATTACCTTGTTTATCCTTAATAACTTTCTTTTTAAGGTTTTTTGTAAGTGGAATCACCGATACGTTACCTGAAGTCGAATTTATTGTGTCGTTAGAGACAACAAGAGCAGGACGATACTCACCTTGTTCTGCACCTACATTTTCTCCCAATTCGCACATATAAATCCCACCGCGGATAATTCCTCGTGATTTTTGCTTTTTCTCGTTATCGATCCACTCGTGTGCTAAATTTACCTTTTTTTCAATCCAAGTTCTTAGAGCATCCTCTTTTTCTGCTTTTTGCTCTTTTATAGGCTTTTTATTCATCTTTCCCCACCTCCCTTTAACCTATACGATTGTATCACTAAAAAGGTTTAGGTAGGACATAGAATATTTGGCAAATACAAAAAAAGCGCCACTCTCTTACGAAACTTCCTTTGCCGGCTTATCCGTTTTGTTTTATATAATTTATTTAATTTCCTAAGGCTTGATAGAGATAATCATTATTATGTATTAAAACTACTGTAACTCTCTTATAGTCTGTCTATGTATTCCTTTTTTAAAATGAATTAATGTCTCTTCTTCAACTCTTACAACTTTTAAATCAAGTTCAGAATACTTAGGTCTTTTTTTTATCAACTCTACTTCTTTAAATGCCTTTTTTTCTGTAGTAAATACTAAAACATGTTCTTTTTCAGGATGATAATAATCGGGGAACCAATGCTTATCATTAATTTTTATGGCATAGACATCCTCAAATCCATGAAAATCAAAATTATCTTCTCCTACTCGTACACCAGATGAATCTAAAGGTTCGTTAAGCAATTTCTGTAAAACATCCTCAAAGGACTTACCACTATGAATATACTTTATCTCTTCTTTCTCATCCAATACTCCAAAGCAAGCATGCCAATTTTTATTAGTTTTTATTACTGTAAAATGACCAGCATAATGCTCATTAGCGAACTCTTCAACTTTTGATAATAAAGCACTCATAAACCTAATATCCTCCTTTTCCAACCCTAAAACTGTTTACTCACTTTACACTGGCTAAAATGGAAGTTATGTTAACTAACAATTAAATTATACGTATCCCTAGCAAAGTTTCTCTATTATTTTTTTAATATATTGGTAAATATAAAAAATACTAGACAACATTAACAATTTATTAGAAAATATAGAAGAAAATGTAAAAGGAGGAATTATTTTGTCGAAAAAATTATTAGGATTTTTTTCTGTTTTTAGTTTAATATTTTTATTGTTAACTCCATTTAATTACGCTAATGCCGAATCACTTGAAAAAATAGATGATGCGGTAGAACTTGAAGTTCCTGAATCGTTATTGAATGGTGATGACCCTTTTTCTATTACTCAAGATCTTGATGCCGAGAGTTCTGAAATATCACCATTTGTTTTAGCTCCTGGTAATAAGTTCAGTGTAACGCTTACGCCAAGAATCACAAATGGGCTTGAAGCGAATTGGATTTATACAACAAATTCCCCAGTTTTAAGGGTTAATTTATCAATGACTCTCCAATATAAAAAAGAGTGGTATGACCTTACTTGGGACACAATTTATACTCAAGGATTTAATTATGCTGGAGGACAAGGTCTAAGAGAAGGTAATCAAAAGACATGGTATCCATCAAAAGCAGGAAGATATCGTGCCTGTGCTTCAGGTACTTTTACTAGAGTATCTGGTGGAGTTGCAGTTTATGGTTGTTCTGGTGCAATAACATACGATGGAAATAAAATTATTATTGCTAGCGAAAAGCAAAACTAAAATTAATTTATAAAAATAGTAGTTTCCAAGTTAAAAAATGGACTACTATTTTTTTATATATATTAAATAATAGGAGCATTCCTGTAATAAAGAAATTTGAGAGTTGAAACAAAAAGAGCCCTCTTGGTATAGTACGAGGTGTCCGAAG
>NZ_JBPFDQ010000161.1:0-4819 GCF_059415045.1 Ferdinandcohnia sp. SAFN-114
TTATCTTAACCATCCATAACGGATGACTTTACAGTATTCAATGTAAAGTTATCCGTTTTTTTGTTTCTTTAAATCCCAGATAACTATATTCAGTTTTATAGTATTTATAGTAAATTAAGAAAGCTTATGTTTAAGGGGCTGACTTGGAAGATTTGATGGTTCCCTTAATAAGCAGAAAAGACTTGAAAAAACATCATTAATCAGGAGGATCCAACAATCATGAATACGTTCAACCTAAAAGAAACAACAGCTCTGTTACACTCGTATGGTTTCAAATGTGATACAGAAATGGTAAGCCATTGGATAAGTGAGGGGAATATTAAAAGCATTGAAAACGGTGGAGCATACGAAGTTTTGGAGGAAGAAGTTTATAGATTTATAGAAGCATACAGATTGGAAGGTACAGCCTTTGAGGAAGGCATTGATGATCAAACTATGATTGGGAGATTACTAGAAGAAATTACCGATCTTAAAAAGCAAATTGTAAAACTACAAGAAGAAAAAGCTGAATTAGAAGATCAATTGGGAATCATGCCATTTTAGACAATTCAGCCACAGGAGGATGGACTTCATGAGAGTAATTACCCTTTGCACAAAAGAAGGAAAGACTCGGTACATGTTACTAGATAATGACAATGAGCCAGTCCAACCAGTTTTACAGTATTTAAAGTTTAAGGACAATAGTGGGGCTTCACGGAATACCTTACGGTCATTCTCATATCAGTTAAAACTATTCTTTGAATTCCTAGAACAAATAAACAAAGATTATCGTGATATCGGAATAGATGAAATGGCGGATTTTATGCGGTGGTTACAAAACCCTCACCAGGATGTAAAAGTGTCCCCTATCTTCCCTAAACAGCCAATTAGAAAAGCGAAGACAGTAAATATCATCATCAATACTGTTCTCGGATTTTATGACTACCTAATGAGACATGAGGACTATAGTATTCAGCTGACAGAACGTTTAAAGAAACAAGTATCTGGATCCCGCAAGGGGTTTAAAAGTTTTCTGCACCATATAAACAAAAATAAATCCTTTACCTCTCATATTCTGAAATTAAAAGTGCCTAAACAGCAGCCGAAGACACTCTCAAAAGATCAGATTGCACTAATTATGAATGCTTGTGGAAATCTACGGGATCTATTTTTAATACAGCTCCTTTGGGAAAGTTCTATGCGTATTGGTGAAGCACTTACTTTATGGCTTGAGGATTTCGAAGTCGATGCGAGAAAAATTCATATACGTGATCGGGGCGAATTGCTTAATCTAGCTGAAATTAAAACGGTATGTAGTCCCCGTAGTATTGATGTATCTGAGGATCTAATTAATATGTACTTTGATTATATTGCTCAATTTCATACTGATGAAGTTGATACAAATCACGTTTTAATTAAACTGTCAGGAGAAAATAAAGGACAACCGTTAGAATATACCGATGTAGTAGCACTGGTTCAACGAATACGTAAAAAAACAGGCATTTATTTCACACCACATATGTTACGCCATACATCATTAACAGAACTCAGAAAGTCTGGTTGGAGAGATGAACATTTAATGAATCGAGCTGGCCATGCCCATATACAAACAACAATGCAGATGTATATCCATCCTTCGGATGAAGACATTCGAAAAGACTGGGAAAACGCTCAAGAACGAATGAAAATCAACAAAGAATATAAGGGGAATGACGAATGAATTTATCCGTTGAATACTTATTACCAGAAGGTAAAGTCAATGAAATTACCAGAAAAGTCACTGGATATTTTGAAAATGATATTTGGGATGCAGAAAATGCAGCTTTTAATGATTTTAGAAAATCAGAATGGGGAAAAACCCACCGCAAAATGGATTTTTCGGTACTTCCATCTAAGCTTAAAAATGAAATTAAATTTTTTATTCTTACTCGTATTCAAAAAGATGATCTGCAATTGTACTCAGCTATACATAATTATGCCAGATCTTTTAAACAGCTTTCTAAATTCATTAAGAAATTTTATCCCAATATTAATAGTTTTGCAGATTTAGACATAAACAAGGCTTTGATGCAGTTAAGATCACATTTAAGTGAATTAGGTTTGAGCATACGAATTTATGGGAGAAGGAAACTTTCTAATTACGAAAATCTACTTAATCGTTTATTTTTGTTTTATAAAGACTTCTATGATACAAGAGATGAATTTGAAAAAGATATCTGGGATGTTAGAAATATTCCTGGTGCAAGATTTCCCGATCACGAATCAAGACATATCCTGAATTTCGAGGATATCCCTAATCCCTTTCGTCCTTTAGCAAAAAGATATTTAAAATTTAGGATCAGTTATTTATCTCTGGGCCAATGTAATCTTGACGTTAGAATATTAAAGTTATTTTTGACATTTATACATGATAAAAATCCTTCTTGGAAGGATTTAAATGCCTTAACACGAAAGGATATCGAAGATTATCTAATATTTCATAATAAGAAGTTTCATGAAAAAATACAGTCAAAGAGAAGTTATTTAATTGTCCTAAATGTATTCTTGGAAACAATTGAAAAACTGCAATTCGATGAAGCGCCTGCGTTACCTGTAAATCTATTGTTATTTAAAGAAGATATCCCTAGACCGATAAAAAAGTCTGAAAATGATATCAAATATATTCCTGAAGGGGTTCTTCAACAAATTGAGGAAAAGCTAGAGTTCTTAAAACCATCAAAATACGTACCGATTATTGTATTACTTCGAGCTACTGGTTGGAGAATATCAGATATTCTTAATCTACGTTACGATAATTGTTTGGAACAAACATCTCAAGGATGGTACTTATGCGGGGATATAAGGAAAACACAGGTAATGAATCATCGTGTACCAATTACAAAAGAAGTAGCAGAGGTAGTAGAAGCTGTAATAAAAGTGACTAAAGATCAAAGCAATACAATTAATAATCCTAAAAACTATTTATTCGTACAGCTGGAAGGTGTCCGGAGAGGCAGACCCTATAATTATTATGACATTCACAGAAGTTTGAAGCGCTTTTCCGAAGAACAAAACATAGTTGACGATTCAGGGAATCCCTTTTTTATTAAAAATCATGCCTTCCGGCATACCAAGGGTGTAGAGCTTCTTAATAACGGAATGAACATATTGCATGTTCAAAAATGGATGGCCCACGCTTCCCCTGAAATGACTTTACATTATGCAAAAATTCTCGATACTACCATGCGTAAATCTTGGGAAGAAGCTACAAAACAAGGTATTTTTCGGATAGACATTGAAAACAAACGACCAGTTAAAGTTGAACTTACGGATATTGAGAATGAAGACATCATTGAATGGGAATATATACGCCATAATTTAGACGCTGTAAAGATGGAGCTTGGCTATTGTATGAAACCAATTAAGCAGCCATGCCCTACTCAAGCGAACCCATGTCTATCCTGTCGTAATTTCTGTACAACACCCGAATTTATACCCCAATTTGAAACGGAAATTAAGGAAGTAAAAAATATAATTGAGCGAGGCAGGGCTTTGGGGCGACAAGTATGGATAGATAAGAATCAAACCACTCTAGATCGCCTAGAGCCTATTCTAGAAACTTTGAAGAATGGTACATCCCATCATTTAGCCGGGAAAAAAGGCCGCGAATATATTGGAGAGGAACGCACTCATGAGAAGTAAGCATATTAGAAATACCGAAGGTGTAAAAAAACATGCCCAGATGAAAAGCCAAGAGGCGGCTCAAAAGGTAGACAAGGCTATTCAAAGTCTTATCAAAACGAAGGCTAAAATTAACTTTAATCAAGTTGCCATGGAATCAGGTGTATCTAAGGCTTTTCTCTATAACAATCAAGAAATACGGAACCGAATAGAAAGATTACGAAAGCAGCAAGAAGGGTTAAATACACCGCAAACCATAAAACGTAATATGACGGATGCCAATAAAGATTCGCTTATCGTAGCTAAAAATAATCGAATAAAAAAACTTGAAGAAGAAAACAAACGTCTGAAGGATGAATTATTGAAATTACGTGGTATGGTCTATGACAAATTTTAAGAATAAAGAACTTTACTATTGTATCGGTTTTCCTTAGTGTGCTAATGGATGTTTGTAGAGTAAAATATAATCATTCTTTATTCTACATATAAAGTTGTAGAGAATTTATAACTATTCTCTGAAGTAATAAATTTATATGGTTGTATTATTAATACAAGGGGGTTTTATTAATGATTAAAGGATTATACGAAGCACATTTACCAGTAAGTAATTTGAAAAGGTCTATCGAATTTTATAAAGAACTTGGTTTAGAGTTTGACCACAGCGTAGAGGATAGTTTGGCATTTTTATGGATTGAAAAAAATAAAAGCTGGTTGGGCTTATGGGAAACCGATAAGGTAGAACTTGAATATCATCCTTCAATAAGACACATAGCATTTCAAGTATCGTTAGAAGGATTAAAAAATTCGGTTAGTTGGCTCAAAAGTAAAGGATGTGAACCAAGGGAGGCTTTTGGCTTTGAGCCAGTAGAACCTTTTGTAATGGCACATGATAACTATGCTCACGCTAAAATTCATTTTAATGACCCTGATGGTAATAGTTTGGAATTGATTTGTAAACTCGAAAATCCTAATAAAATAACAAAACGGATGTATTTAAGTGAGTGGGAAAAATTAAATACAAATAAATAGAAAAAGTAGTTTTTCAAGCTACCGGTGGCGTTAATTTATTTTTATAAGACATCATAAATAATCAAACTTATTTAAACCTTTACATCGAATATATGTAAATGATGTGAGAACCATTGATATTCTAATAGTTCTCACATCTAAGTTAAGATAA
>NZ_JBPFDQ010000162.1:0-4804 GCF_059415045.1 Ferdinandcohnia sp. SAFN-114
AATTAATGAAAAAGTGTTAAATTTAATATGGATAGGTGTTTTATATATGTCTCATTTGGCTAGGTCAGTTCATTCATTCCCGTCCTTTTTTGTATTTTGAAAAAATTGAAATCAGATATTATAACCAGGTCACAATTTTTTCACAAAACCCCTCCAAATTGTTTGGAATTTTTTATATAATTAGAAGATAAAGATTGAGGAGGAATGATTGTGAAAAGAGAAGATTTACTTGCACCCTTACGGTATAACCTTGTTCAGGAAATTGAAAAATATGCAAAAGATCCTAAAAAAATTGCGTTGAAATGGGAAGATGAGCAGGGAAGCAAAAAGGAAATTACATACGTTGACCTCTTCAAGAATGTAAATAAAATTGGGAATACATTTATCAACAATGGTCTAAACAAAGGGGATAAGGTATTAGTTATTATTCCGAGATTAGTGGAAGCATATATGGTTTATTTAGGGGCGTTAAAAGCTGGACTAGTTGTCATTCCTAGCTCAGAAATGCTTCGTACAAAAGATCTTCAATACCGAATCACTCATGGCGATGTAAAAGCCATTATTAGCTATCACCCTTATTGTGATCAATTTTCATCTATCGAAAGTATTGAGCAAATCCAGAAGTTTGCAGTTGGCGAAAAGGTGGCAGAGTGGGTTTCATTAGAAGAGGAAATGCAAAGTCAATCTGAAGAACTTGCAGCAGCAGAAACAAGCAAGGACGATATGGCGTTCCTTTCCTATACTTCCGGAACAACTGGTAATCCGAAAGGCGTTGTTCACACACATGGCTGGGCATATGCACATTTAAAAACAGCAGCTCCATACTGGTTAAGCATCAGTGAATCGGATACGGTATGGGCAACAGCGGGACCTGGCTGGCAAAAATGGATTTGGAGTCCATTTCTTTCAACTTTAGGTAGTGGCGCTACTGGATTCGTGTATAACGGGAAATTTGATCCAAATAAATATTTGCAATTGTTGGGTTCGTATAAGATTAATGTGTTATGTTGTACACCAACCGAATATCGACTTATGGCAAAGGTTGAGAATTTGTCTGATTACTCACTTCCAAATTTGCATAGTGCTGTATCAGCAGGAGAGCCGTTAAATCGTGAAGTAATTGACACATTTAGAAGAGAGTTTAATATCGAGGTACGCGATGGCTACGGACAAACCGAAAATACTCTTTTAGTAGGAGTACTAAAAGGAATGACAATAAAACCTGGATCGATGGGCAAGCCTACACCTGGTAATAATGTTGAAATTGTCGATGAGTTTGGTAAGCCTTGTGGTGTTGGTGAAGTTGGGGATATTGGCGTTCATGTGAACACACCTGCGCTTTTTAAAGAATATTACAAGGATCCTGAAAGAACATCATTGCAATTTAGAGGCGATTACTATATTACAGGTGACAAAGCGAAAAAAGATGAAGATGGCTATTTCTGGTTTGAGGGACGTGCCGATGATATTATTATTAGTTCAGGATACACAATTGGGCCATTTGAGGTAGAAGATGCACTCGTAAAACATCCTTCTGTAAAAGAGTGTGCGGTTGTAGCAAGTCCAGATGAAATTCGAGGTAATATTGTAAAAGCATTTGTTGTATTACGTGAAGGTATTACTTCTAATGAGGAACTCATCAAAAACCTACAAGAACATGTAAAGCAATTGACAGCACCATATAAATATCCTAGAAAAATTGAATTTGTTAGTGACTTACCAAAAACAACTTCAGGAAAAATCAGAAGAATTGAGCTTAGACAGGCTGAATCTGAAAAAGCAAAAGCTTAATCCTAAAATACAAAAAAGCAGCTAGTATTTTTACTATCTGCTTTTTGCATGTTAAAGTAAGCTTAAATTAGTAGGGATAGTAGGTGTGAAAATGGGAACTCTTTGGACAGGCGGAAGAATATACACAATGGAAGGTAAACACGCCGCGGTAGAAGCTGTCTTTGTGGAAGACGGCATCATTGTTGATACAGGATTATTATGTGATTTAGAAAAACGATATAAAAATAGAATTTCAAGAGTAACCGATTTAAAAGGGAACACGATGTTTCCAGGTTTTGTTGATAGCCACATGCATCTTATTGGCCACGGGGAAAAGTTAATGAAACTGGATTTTTCGGAGATGACATCTTCCCAGGAAATTGCGACTTCCATACAAACTTTTGTAAAAGATAGGCCTGAAGGTGAATGGATTATTGGAGAAGGATGGAACGAAAATCAGCTTCCTGACAGAAAGATATTTCATCGCAAGGAGTTAGATGAACTCTCCCCCCATAATCCACTCATGTTAAAAAGAATTTGCCGGCATGCAATTGTCGTGAATACAAAGGCACTAGAATTAGCTGGCATCACGGAACATACCCCGAACCCTGAGGGTGGCATTATTGTACGAGATACAGATGGACATGCTACAGGTTATTTATTGGATCAGGCTCAGGAACTCGTAAAAAATGTAATTCCGCAGGTAACGGAAGACTACATTCAAAGTGCACTTCGTTTATCCATTAAGGATTGTCTAAGCAAAGGTCTAATTGGAGGACATACAGAGGATTTAAATTACTACGGGGGATTTGAGCGAACATATAGAGGATTTCTAAAAGTAATCAAAGATGAAGGAATCAAATTTAGAACAAATCTTTTAGTGCATCATGAAGCTGTTAATGACATGCATGGTTTAGGATATTCATATGGAGATGGGGATAATCTTGTAGAGCTTGGTGCAATGAAAATTTTTGCAGATGGTTCACTTGGTGGTAGAACGGCCTTATTAAGTCATCCTTATAATGATTCACCAGAGACGTCTGGTGTAGCAATCCACTCATTAGATAACCTCAAAAAACTTGTTCAAAAAGCAAGGAGTTTTAAGATGCCTGTTGCTATCCATGCGATTGGTGACCTCGCTTTTGAATATGTCTTGGATGCAATAGAAGAATTACCGCCATTACCAAATCATCGTGATCGTTTGATTCACGCGCAAATATTACGTAAAGAACTAATCGACCGTGCGAAACAACTACCACTTATTCTTGATATACAGCCAAGGTTTGTTGTCTCAGATTTTCCATGGGTAATTGAAAGAATTGGCGAAATGAATATGGAATATTGCTATGCATGGAAGACATTGATACAGGAAGGCTTACATTGTGCAGGTGGATCAGATGCTCCAATTGAACCGATTGACCCCATTCTCGGTATTCATGCTGCTGTTACTAGAAAGAAGCCGGGTGAAGAAGATGTATATATGCCTGAGCAAAAACTCTCCGTTTATGATGCTGTACAGTTATTTACTACAGGAAGTGCATATGCAGTTGGAAAAGAAGAGTGTATGGGTAAGATTGCACCCGGATTTAAGGCTGACTTTACAATACTCGATCAAGATATCTTACATATAAATGAAGATGATATTTTGGATACAAATGTGAAGATGACGGTTGTAGATGATACAATCATGTTTGAAAAATAATGAAAAGACCAAGCATTGACTTGGTCTTAAAACTTTGATTCCTTTTTTATAAAAAGGTGCGCTTTACCTTTTCCCAGAATGAATTATCCTTTAATTTTACTGTTTTAATTCTTTTTTCACTCAACTTAATGTCGATTTGCTTTACATTCCGGATGCTGAGTGCTTCATTATCCATACCGATTGAAGGAAAGTCATTTCCATCCTGGACATCACGTAAAGTTAATTTTCTCGCGCCATTTAAAATAAACGGAGAACCTAATGTTCGATACTGGTTATTATTTAAGGATGCCAGTTCAGTGACCTGCATACAAGGAAGAAGTGGGTCGACAACTGCACCTCTAACTGATTTATTATACGCGGTGCTGCCGGTTGGAGTAGAGATAATCATTCCATCGCCACGGAATGTCTCAAAATGCAAATCATCAATATACACATCCAACACAAAGGTTTTAATGATTCCGGAACGAATGGAGCATTCATTTAAACAATAAAAAGATGGATTATCATCAACTTTCACTTCAAGAATTGGATAACGGCGAACTTCAATTTTTTCATTTAACATCGCTTCAACCATTTTATCTGTTTCGTCTGCATGGAAATCACAATAGAGGTTTAAAGCTCCAGTTGTTGAAACTCCAACATATAGACAGTCTTGACGGAAATTAGTCTTGCGAACTGCCTGAAGGAAAGTTCCATCTCCTCCAATACTAACAATGACATTTGCTTTTTTAGCATCATCTACAATTGTAAATTGATGCTCCTTTGCAATCTGATTCAATTTCTCTACATATTCAATAATTTTATCTTCTTTCCGATAAAAGAAGTAGACGTTACGACGATCCATGTAATTACCTCCCAGTGTTTTTCAAATGATGGCAATAAAAGTACATATGTATCTATTTTAGTTTAACAATAAAATGAAACCATTTTGGATTTGATTCGTATTTATTTTTGAACAATTCGTGAATAGTATCCATAAATCTAGGAGGAAAAGAAATGAATGGGAAACGATGGGCAGCTTTAGGGATTGCTGCAGTCATATTTGTATTTTCGATCTTTTTTAATTTTGCAACTAACTTAGCCTCGAAAAATTTTAGTAATTTTTCAGATGAGATTTTGGGGGCATCCAATGAAGAATTTCTCGAAAATGTTGTAATCGAAGGAAAGGGAATGAATAAGATTCTCGTTCTATCTGTTAATGGAGTGATTCAAGACACAGGTGATGTCACTTCTTTTTTCCAATCAGCTGGTTACCATGATGCTAGACTAAAAAGTAGACACAGATTGTTATAATAAATATATCAACTATAACGAGGTGTGTCTGTATGGCAA
>NZ_JBPFDQ010000163.1:0-4559 GCF_059415045.1 Ferdinandcohnia sp. SAFN-114
TGTCACAATACTTATCTCAAGTATTGCCATTTTGGAGGTGTTTTATATTGTCTCACTATTTTAGGTTAGTCCAGAATAACGGATTGCTGATTTTCTCTTTGTGAGTGTTGCTCGAAAAATAAATAAAACTATCCCTGAAGCAAACAATAAGCCTAACATCACAACATGTGAAAGAGCTAACCACCGAAACGGGTCTCCGATAACGGAACTTCCGAAAAAGTCGTTTATTATACTCCCCCCTCTTTATCGTAAATGATACAGTAAAATCCCTGCTGCTACTGCAACGTTTAATGATTCACTTCTACCGAAGATTGGGATATAAAGGTTTTGATCTGTTTTATCTAGTAATTCTGGCTCGACTCCATTTCCTTCATTTCCAACAATCAATGCAAATGACTCTCCAACAGACGCTTGTTTATAATCAACTGCATCTTTTAAAGATGTTCCATATACTTTAATCCCATTTTGTTTAAGTTTTAAGATAGTGTCGTGAAGATTTTCTTTTATAATAGGTATATGAAATATGGAGCCTTGTGTAGAACGAATGACCTTTGAGTTATAGACATCAACGCTTCCTTCACCAATAATGACTGCATCAATTCCTGCTGCATCTGCCGTTCGAATCATCGTCCCTAGATTACCGGGATCCTGTACAGCATCTATTAATAAGAGCCTAGAGATCTTTCCACCTTCTTTTACCGAGTATTGCTCACAAACTGCAGCAACTCCTTGAGAAGTATCAGTATCACTTATTTCCTGCATGATTTTTTCCGTCACAATCGTGATTGATAAATCATCTACAATCCACTCTGATGGGATGTCTGTTGTTTCACTTATAATCAATTCTTGGATGACTACATCACTTTTTAATGCCTCTTCTACTAAATGAAATCCTTCTATCATAAAAGTTCTTGATTTGTCACGTTCCTTTTTTGTATGTAGTTTTTTCCATTGTTTTATTTGAGGATTTTTATTTGATTCGATTCGTTTCAACTTGTCAATTGCTCCTTTTTGCTAATTCTTTTTCCATTATATCCTAACAAAGATACATAATAAAACGGTATAACGTAAATCATAGTAAAGAAAAAGTTACATATGAAAGGTGTGCATGTGAATGAACTTAAACTTAAGACATGCTGTAAAGCACAATGTCACAGGAAATTCTCAGGCTGAATTAGAAGATACAATAGTAGATGCTATCCAAAGTGGCGAAGAAAAAATGCTTCCTGGTTTAGGTGTTTTGTTTGAAGTCATTTGGCAAAATGCAAGCCAAGAGGATAAGCAAGAAATGCTTGCAACATTAGAGCAAGGATTAAAGCAGTAGTTAGAAAAAGCCGATGATAAACTCATCGGCTTTACTTGTTCTTATTCAAATTTAATTTTGTTGACAGTCTCTTGATCAAGACGTTTGATTACTTCTGCAATTAACTTAACAGCATTTTCATAATCATCACGGTGAAGAATTCCTGCGTGTGAATGAATGTAACGGGTTGCGATTGTAATCGCTAATGATGGAACGCCTTCTAATGTAATGTGGATTGCTCCAGCATCTGTTCCACCACCTGCAATCGCATCAAATTGGTATGGAATACTTAGCTCATCAGCCACTTCAACAACAAAATCACGCAATCCCTTGTGAGAAACCATAGAAGCATCGTATAAAATGATTTGTGGACCTTCTCCCATTTTACTCATTGCTTCTTTTTCAGAAATCCCAGGAGTATCGCCTGCAATACCTACATCAACTGCAATCGCAATATCAGGTTTAATCATCGTTGCAGCTGTTTTTGCACCACGAAGACCGACTTCTTCTTGTACACAACCAACACCATATACAACGTTTGGATGTTCTTCATTCTTCAGATATTTTAGAACGTCAATTGCAATTGCACAGCCGATTCGGTTATCCCAAGCTTTTGCTAATAGCATTTTTTCATTATTCATAACTGTGAATTCAAAATATGGCACCACCTGATCACCAGGTTTCACACCAAATTCAAGAGCTTGTTCACGACTTGATGCACCAATATCAATAAACATATCTTTAATTTCTACAGGCTTTTTACGTGCTTCAGCAGACAATATATGTGGTGGTTTTGAGCCAATAACGCCCGTAATATCACCTTTACTCGTGACAACGGTTACACGTTGTGCAAGCATAACCTGTGACCACCAGCCTCCAACGGTTTGGAAACGCAAAAATCCTTTATCATCTATTTGTGTTACCATGAAACCTACTTCATCTAAATGTCCTGCAATCATTACTTTTGGACCCTCTGCATTACCCGCCTTTTTTGCAATAATGCTTCCAATCCCATCGTACGAAATTTCATCAGAATATGGTGTTATGTATTTTTTCATGATTTCACGCGGCTCTCGTTCATTACCAGGAATTCCTTTTGCATCGGTAAGATCTTTAAGCATCGTTAATGTTTCATCAAGCTTTGTCATTAATAAATCACCTAACTTTCCTAAGTTTGATCACCATTTTATTATACAGAAAATGGTGGCAATTGAGCAATCAGGGACTTTTTATTTCGTCCCACTAGACCCAAAACCACCTTCACCTCTTTCAGAAGTTGTTACTTCCTCCACTTGTTGTAAATTAACCTGAGCGACCTGGGCAATGACCATCTGCGCAATACGCATTTGTTTTTCTACCACAAAGTCCTTTTTGCCATGATTAATTAATATAACAGCGACTTCCCCACGGTACCCTTCATCAATTGTTCCAGGGCTATTTAAAACAGTAACCGAATGTTTGAGTGCTAGTCCGCTTCTTGGTCTTACTTGGGCCTCTGTTCCTGGAGGCAGCTCAATTTTGATTCCCGTTTTAATTAATTCAGCCTCTCCAGGTTTAATTACTTTTTCTTCAGCAGAAAATAAATCCAATCCTGCATCACCTGGGTTTGCTTGTAACGGGAGCCTTGCATCCTCGTTTAACAGCATTACTTTTAAGTTATATGTCATAAGTAGTCCTCCTCAATAAAAAACAAACTAAAAAAATTATAGCAAATTAATCAAAACTTGAAACCTTTTAACTGTTTCAATCGTATATGTTGGCAGATTGAGAATGGAGGGAGTCCTCTTATGTTTGTCCTACTTATTCGTTTTGTACTATTACTTCTTATTATTTTCTTATTATATCGGATTTTTAAGTATGTCCTTAACCCAAAGAGGAAACTTGAACTTGCTCAAGAAAAACGAGAATTCTACTGGCTTGACGATCTTGCAAATGTTCATAAAAACTTTTTATTAACATATAAGGGAGTTTTATTTGAGGGAGAAAAATATTTAGGAACAACGAAGAAATCGTTTGAAGTTGTCTCGATTTTTGTCTGGGCCAAAGACGACAATCTAAAGGGATTAAATTATACAGATTTTCAATACATTGAACGTAGGATTAGTGAAGTATACCCGCATGCTAAAATTGATTGGAAAAGTCCGATAAAAGAACTTATTAAAGAAAACAGTCGTGAGCGTTAACTCACGACTTTTTTTCATTGATAAGATCTACCTGTTTTAGGTTTGAAAAATTCATGCCATTTGATAATGACTTGTTTTTCTCTAAGTAAATAGAACAATAGAGTTAGTGCAAGGAGAATAGCAAGAATAACTGTCGTGGAGAATTCACGGATAAATTGTCCGAAAACGGTGTAAAGAAGAGCTACTGGGATATTTGTATAGAAGGAGCCTTTGGCATATTCTCGGAAATTTCGAGTCACATCTTTGATGCACAATGATAAAAGATGAAAATTAATAAAAGGAATAAGACGTAAGATTGCAATTTGCCCAATCGTAAAATTCACTCGTTCACCCAACCATTTTTGCTTAAGATTAGTAATTTTTTGCGACAATCTAGGAACTTGACTATATAAAAAATAGAAAAGAATGCTAAGCATGGTTAAACCTAAGATGGAATAGATCGTTCCAAATACGGATCCAAATAATATTCCCCCGACAATACATATTACAGGTACTGGAATGAAAAAGAAGGGACGAATAAGATGTATCCCAATAAATATAATGGGGGCAAGCAGTCCAGTGGATTCAATAAAAACAAACAGAAGTGTCATTGTTTCATCCAAATACACAACTCACCTCTCTTTCGTTAGGTTACTTCGGTGCTATTTAAGCATATACAAACGTACAAGTTGTTATGACAGGTTAACTAAAATATATGTATAAAGGGCTATCGTAACAATTGAAAGAATGGGAAGCATGATGACAAATTGCTTATGCTTTGTTTTATGGCGAAATTGTCTCATCCCAAAGGTTGCCCCTAGTGCACCACCTACAATGGCGACAACCCAAATATGCTTTTCAGAAATGCGCCATTTGTTATTTCTAGCTCTATTTTTATCAATATACATAAGTAAGAATCCATATATATTTAGAATTACATAGATGAAAAAGAGATAGCTCATTATTATTCCTCCGTTATTGACTAAAACAAAAAAGGTTACTCTCATTTTACAATGGGTGGACTAACCTAAAATAGTGAGACAATATAAAACACCTCCAAAATGGCAATACTTGAGATAAGTATTGTGACATTA
>NZ_JBPFDQ010000164.1:0-4530 GCF_059415045.1 Ferdinandcohnia sp. SAFN-114
CGTTAAGTACATGTCTACAATGAAAGAACACATAATAATTTTAATTTTTTTACAAAAAGGTATTGATAACCGGCCGTATCAGTGTAATGTTCTTCAATTGTAAGGTCAGATTCATGATGTAATAATCCATCTATTACATGTACGGCATCCCTTGCATTTGTATTAATAACTTTTGCATAAAAGGATGAAAACTGATCACTTGTAAAACGATAAATGGTCGTACCTTTCCCAGTTCCGTAATGAGGATTTGAATCTGCATGTAACGATGATACACCAACAGGAACACGCATACCATCGGAAGATGATGTTGTCCCATCTCCCCAATATGTAGATAAAGATAGACGGTGCTGATAATTTACAAGTGTAGCTTGAGCGCGAATCATAGCATCTTCATGTAATCTCCATTGCATAACATTGGCCATCTGACGATATGAAATATCAGGAGTTGCTTCTGCCATTTTAGTTAATCCAATATTTGTCCCCATCGCCATTAATGAAGCCATCACAATAGACCTTTCCTCACCTTTGGGCGGTTGATTTGAAGAAGCGTGAACAAATGACTCTTCAAATCCAGTCCATTCAGCTACCTCCATTAATAAATCAGTAAGTTTAACTCTTGGAAGCATATTATAAAGCGATAAGCTGAAACTTCTAGCTTCTTCAGGAGTATCAGCTTGAAGTCTCTCAACATGTATCTTTTGTTTTTCAATGTTGATACTTTCAACTTTATCAATATTTTTGGAAATCCATTGAAGTTTCGTATTTAAAGTTTCACATCTTTCCTGTATATACTGTTCAAAACTTACATTAACAGCTATATTAGTCCCTTTAATCTTTGCTTTTCCCCAATCATCTTTTGACACTAAATATTCTTCAAAATCCTTATGTAATCGACTACCTTCAACCCAAACATCACCGGAACGGATATAGTTTTTGAGTTCTGTTAAGGCAGCCATTTCATAATATTGACGGTTAATGTTACCTTCATCATCAAAAACATGTTTTTGCCAACGTTTAGGAACAAAACTCAAAGGTGAGCCATCAGGGATCTTCCTTTTTCCAGAATCATTTAATTCGTGTATGGTATCTAATGCTTTCAATAAAGGCTCTGCTGATTTAGTAGATTTGAACACTAAGGAATCCAACAGGCTTGGAGTATATTTCCTTAAATAGTTATATCGAGTTTTTATTAAATCAAGGTAATCATAATCCATTGGTCTTGATAATAATTTAGCTTCCTCAATCGATTCTACAATTTTCTCCCACGGCATTACTTGCTCTAATGCCACATAGGGATCGATCCCTTCCTCTTTGGCTTTAATTAAAGCCGTTCCTATATCTGCGTAATGCACAACTTTTTCATTTACTGACTTTCCATTTTGTTTTTGCATCTCTTCTTGCGTTTTTCTGCCTTTTGCTTGTAACACCATCATTTGTCTATCATGAATTTCAATGGCATGGTCAGTTAAGTCTTGGGAGAGAGTGATTAAGTGAGCGACCAATAATGCATATCTTTTATCTTCGTTAAATCTTCTAAAAGAATGGGGTTCATATCTAGCCCCAATTCGTGCCAATTGTAAAAGTCTATTGGGGTGTATTAATGCCGTATTGGCTGCAATATTCATTTCTTTAATGTACTTTAATCTTTTTATGACCTTTAAAAAAGAATCTGGTGACGACTGTCCGGGAATTTCCCGAAGCCAAGCTAATTGGGTTTTATTATTATTTACCGTTAAATCGATTAACTTTTCTAGTTCACGCTTATGTCTTTCGGAAAGATTACTTGTTAGTATGGCATATATTCTTTTCTCTGCACGCGTTCTTGCTAACCAAACCATCCTTTCGATTGTTGGGATGGCAGGAAGGATTATTTTTTCCTTTCTTAATAAACCAATTGCTGTGCGTACTAGATACATCGAATTCCCATTTTCCAATGCGGATTTTAAAAGAACATTAGAAATCGTACGATAATCACTGTTATTAAAGTTTCTATATCCATAAACTTGACGTATTTCTTCTAAATGCTCACGTCTAGTTGTATCACGTTGAGCATATGAAGAGTAAACCTCTGGATCTAAATTAATTTGATTAGCAACATATTTAATAAGGTTTTCGGGTATTTCTCACATATTAATTAAAGAACAACCGGGGTTTCTAAGAATGCATAATTGGAGTGCGAACCCTAAGCGATTATGATCTCTTCTATGACGATTTATAACATCAATATCATAGTCAGATAGACTGTAATAAGAAGTAAATTCAAATTCTGATAAATTATTAAGGTTTAAAATTTCCTTGCGCTGTTCTGGTGTCAGTAGTTCTTTTACACTCAAGTTAAATCAATCCTTATTAATAATTTTGGTATGCGCCTAATTTACTTTGTCTAAGTATCTATACAGTGAGGTTTTGCTGATTCCTGTTGCTTCTGTAATTTGGTTGATTGTATAATCCTTGCTTTTATACATTTTAATCGCCATTTCAACTTTGTCCTTTTTCTTCGATGGTCTGCCACCTTTCCTTCCTCTGGATCTTGCTGCTTGAAGCCCTGATTTTGTCCTTTCGCTAATAATATCTCGTTCTAACTCTGCAATATTTGCCATTGTACGAAAGAAAAACTTCCCCATTGCAGTTGAAGTATCAATACTGTCATTAATAGAGACAAAATCTACGCCCAGATCATTGAATAATTCACTAAGTTCAATTAGATGTTTTGTAGAACGTGAAATACGATCCAGTTTATATACAACAATTTTGTCGCCACTGCGTAAGACTTTAAGAAGTTCTTCAAGTTGGGGTCTATCTTTTCTAGTTCCGGTCAATTTTTCTTTATAAATTTTTTCTACCCCAAACTTTGTAAGTGCATCAACTTGCATATCCAAGTTTTGTTCCTCCGTACTTACACGTGCATAACCAAATATCATCATTCATCACCTGCAAAAGTAGTTTATAACCCTATATTAGCACCTAAAACGGTATCATATACTAAAAATGTTACTTTGATTTTGGGAATGAGTTTTGGTTCTATAGATTAATAGAAATAGGTTGTTTTTTTAAAAATATTTATAAGTACCATAAACGGTCGTTTATGGTTCATCAACTCCTTACAATAATTGAATTAAGACATTATGTTATTTTAGATATTGAAATTAAATTATAATAATTGTATATTATGTATATAATGTATATCAAGTACATATACAGTTGAAAAAAGAGGGTTCCTATGAAAATAATTATTAAAAATGGTTCCGAGCAACCGTTATATCAACAAATAAAGGATCAAATTAAAGGTGGAATTCTTCGTCAGGAATTAAAAGAAGGTGAAAAACTTCCGTCCATTCGTTCATTAGCAAATGATTTACATGTTAGTGTTCTTACAACAAAAAGAGTATATGACGAATTAGAAAAGGAAGGATTTATTGTAACAACCGTTGGAAAAGGTTCATTTGTAGCATCCGACAACTTAGAGATGCTGTCGGAATCTAAAAGGCACATGATTGAAAAAAAGCTTTCAGAGGCGTGGCAGATGGCTAAAACTCTAGGAATAAATAAACAAGAACTTTATTTAATGATGGATATCATTTTTGAAGAGGATGATGAGTGATGACAGCTGTTTTAGATGTGAAAAACTTAAAGAAAGAGTTAGATACTTTCAGCTTAGATAAAGTGGACTTTTTATTAAAAGAAGGTTGTATAACTGGTTTTATCGGAATTAATGGTTCCGGAAAAACAACAACTATAAAAACCATACTTGGACTCTATCCGAAGAACGAAGGTAGTATTAAGTTTTTTGGTAAAGAAATAGAAAAAAATGAGTACATAGTAAAGAATCGTATCGGGGTAGTTTTAGATGAAGGCTATTTTTATGAAGAAATGACATTGAAAGAAATGAAAAGTATTATTGCTCCTGCATATACGAACTGGGATGAATCTGTTTTTTTAAAGTATATCAATCGATTTAATTTGAAATTAAACCAAAAAATTGCAACCTTATCAAAAGGTATGCGAATGAAATTTGCCATTACTTTAGCTCTTTCTCATCATGCTGATCTATTGATAATGGATGAGCCAACAAGTGGTCTTGACCCATTAATTCGTAATGAGTTAATGGAGATACTTTTAGATTTCATGGAAGAGGATGGAAAGAGTGTATTCTTTTCTACTCATATAACTTCTGATTTAGATAAAATAGCTGACATGCTTATATTGATTGATAAAGGCAGAATCATATTCAACGAAAGTAAAGATGAACTACTGGATAGGCATGCTTTGGTAAAAGGAGATAATAGTTTAATCAATGAACATACAAGAAGGTTATTTTTAAGTTTGCGTCAAACAGCAGTTGGCTTCGAAGGAATTACAGACAAATTAGACGTAGTACGTGAACAAATGAACGATTGTCTAATAGAGAGGCCTTCCATTGAAAATATAATGTTAGCCTATGTAAAGGAGGGATAAAAATGTTATTTCATCTTGTCAAAAAGGATTTCATTCTAGCCAAAAAATACCTATTGTTTATGCTTATTTTTGCAG
>NZ_JBPFDQ010000165.1:0-4406 GCF_059415045.1 Ferdinandcohnia sp. SAFN-114
TTGCCATACAGACACACCTCGTTATAGTTGATATATTTATTATAACAATCTGTGTCTACTTTTTAGTCTAGCATCAACATGTTACACAGCTTCAACAACAGATACAGCAGCTATAGAAGAACATAAGTAATATAAATTGAATATAGGTTATTCAAGAAAAGGACGCAATTCTGCAGGAAGAATTGTGCTTTTACTTTATCTTTAGGGTCATATGTAGCAAAAAGAAGGATAGATAAAGAAAGTTAATTTTATCTGTCCTTCTTTTTTGTCGTAAATAATTGTAACATTATATACTTCTTCCCTTTTATCAAGTAATTAATAAAATATCTTGGCATTTAATAAAGGTAATCCACTGTTTATTAGGGGGGATTCGAACTGTTATAACTGTTACTCTTTACTCTTACTTCGTAATGCTACTTTTACTGCAAAGTAAACCACTAACCCTGTGAGTAAAAGATTTATTATCCACCCAAAGCCCATCATCCCCATCATTCCGAAACCATGGCCACCCATCATGTAATAACACCTCTCATTCATACAAATGTTCTATAAACTTTCATTCATACCTCCATCGTGCATTTCTTTGAAATCCGTGTTTTTCATAGAACCATTTTCTCCGTGACAGGATTCAAACATATCCTTTAACTGTGTCTCCGAAAAATCAGGATGCATTTCTTGCATATAAGGCTTCATCTTTTCAAAATTAAAGACTCCATCACTCTGTGCGAATACAGCTGTCCCTGCACCTATAACCATTGCAGTCGTTAATAGTCCGATTGCAAATTTTTTCAAATTCACCATCTCCTTATCTTTTATTACTTACAGAGTACACAAAAACTATGCAGAATCTATGCAGAACTTTTGAATAGATGGTGAAGATTAAACCTCTAAATTTTCAAAATGATATGATGAGGATATTGGGAATTAGACAAGATAATAATGAAATGCACAATTTCTTGATATTTTTCAAGTATATTGAATTTAAAATGTTCGAGGGGAAAATGTATGAATAAAATATCTCTTAAACTTGGTCTACTGTTTTTCTCATTTATTCTTATTGTTGAAATCATCTTGTTTTCTTTTTTATATACAGGTTTAGTTGATTCTCGTATTGATGAAGAGCTGGCAGAACTAAAAACAAGGGGGGAAAGCCATCGCCATGTTCTAGAGAAAAGCTTTGACGAAACGACGATTGAGCATGTCGCATTAATGGAAACAGAATCAGAAACGGATGTTGTCATAATGACTCATGATGGAAAGGTGCTTGCTAAGTCAAATGAGTTAACATCACCTATGAAAAAGCTCATGGAATTGGAAAGGGGACCTGTGCCATTCGAAGGAATGGTTGTAGAAAATCGATGGGAAACAGAGTCATATATATCTACTGTTAGTCCAATTATGATCGATAATCAATTAATCGGTCATGTGTACATGTTTAAGAGCACAAATTCGATACAAACAATGGTTTATGAATTAAAGCAGCATTTTATGGTGGTAGGAAGCCTTACGATTGTTTTAACAGTTATAACGGTCTTTTTTCTTTCTAAAGTAATAACACTCCCATTAATTAGAATGAAAAAAGCCACTGAAAGATTAAGTAAAGGGGATTTTACAGTTTCTGTTAGACATCATAGCGATGATGAATTAGGAGAACTTGCAAAAAGTATTCAAACTTTAGCCAATGATTTAAACCATTTAAAAAAGGAAAGGAATGAGTTTCTTGCAAGTATTTCGCACGAATTAAGAACCCCATTAACCTATGTAAAAGGATATGCAGATATTGCAAAGCGAGATGGAATAAGTGAAGATGAAAGAAGAAAATATTTGCAAATTATTTATGAAGAAGCGGAGCATATATCCGGTTTAGTTAAGGATTTATTTGATTTGGCTAAAATTGACCAACATAACTTCATTATACAAAAGGAAAAGGTTAATCTTTGTGCATTCACCAACAAAATTGTCAAAAAGGTTCGACCGGCTTTTAAGAAAAAGGACATTGAATTAGTTCATTCCTGTCCAGACGGATTATTTGCTATGATAGACAGATCAAGATTCGAACAGGTATTTATAAACCTACTAGATAATTCATTTAAATATTCCAATACTAAAAGTATCGTTAGATTAGAGGTTGAACACAATCCAATTAATAATAAAGTTATATTATCAGTAATCGATGAAGGAATAGGTATTCCAAAAGATGAAATTACTTTTATATTTAATCGTTTATATAGAGTTGAGAAGTCAAGATCCCGTGAAAGTGGTGGATCAGGCTTAGGCTTATCAATTGTAAAAGAAATTGTTGAAGCGCATGGTGGTTTCATAAACATTTATAGTGAGCTTGGAAAAGGTACTAAGGTAACGATAGAATTTGAAGGTGGTATGTAAGGTTTCATTAAAAATATAAAAAATTTACAAAAGGGGAATAATGGGGGGTATTCCAATACTTAGTACAGGTACTTTTCGCCAATTGGTATAAAACCTATTGACACCTTTATCATTTTTAATATGATTAATTTACTTATTAATTAAACAAAGTCTCAGGAGGAAATGGTGTCTACAATCAACGATTTATTCAAAGCTTTATCACATGAAAATAGAAGGGAAATGTTGGTTTTACTAAAAAAAGGTGAACTTACTACATTAGAAATGGCTACACATTTTGAAATGAGTAAGATGGGAGTCGCTAAACATTTGCGTATCTTAAAAAATGCTGGATTAATAAATTCATATAATAAGGGGCAGTACCTATATTATTCCTTAAATCCAATCGTTTTTCGGGATGTTTCCAAATGGATTGATCAGTTTTATTCAGAATCAAAAAGTTAAACCCAGACTTTCAATTTAATTTTTTATCTTTTGTTAGCTTGAGGGTTTGGGTCTTTGGTAATTATAGAAGATATTTTTGATGAAGATAGGGTACTTGTCTTGGCTAGAATATACAGTTAAGGTACTAATTTTATTTAATGTATAACAATTATGGAGGCATATTGATTTGCCTTCTTTTTTATACCTTCAAGTAGAATATGATATCTGCATAGTTTCTGCAAAATTTTTTGGTACTATTAAAAAGGTCGGAGTATAGAAAATGATACAAAGTAATTAATCTAGTATAGTGAATGATAAGGTGGTGCCCCTTTTAATGATGGGAAATATAATGGGTCGCATGCATATAAAAAAGGAGTTGGATAATAAATGAAAAAAGGTTTACTTGGAATAGCTGGATTATTGCTAATCTTTATTTTAGCGGCTTGTAACAATAGTACATCAAATGAAAAGGAAGTAAAGGATATCAAAGAAGTTGTACACGATTATAGTGTTGGGAGTTTTGAAAATGTGTCTGCTTCCATTACGTCGCACGAACTTATAGTAACTGAGAGTAATGAAAAAGAAACTTCTTATGAACTTCCTGAGGAAGAATTTTTTGTTTCGATTGCACCATTTGTTGAAAAAACACATGAATGTGCGATTCATAGTTTAACAGGTTGTCAAGGGGAATTAGTTGAAAAAGAATTTGATGTATATATTCAAGATGAAGATGGTAATGTAGTTGTTGATGAAACGATGGCATCATTTGAAAATGGATTTATCGATTTGTGGTTACCACGGGATAAAACCTATCAAGTAAAAATTGAATATGACGGAAAAACAGCAGAATCTGAATTTTCCACATTTGAAGGCGACAATACTTGTATAACAACAATGCAGTTAATGTAGTGTTTATCTTTGGAAGTAAAAAATAGATTATTTATAAAAATGAGATGTTTCTATGGTAGAGACATCTCATTTAATTTATTTGGTATTGAAAGAGGGTCGAATCATTGTCGTTTGAATTCGTAAAGCGAAATAGCCTATTTACTTACTTTTAAGAGTCGTAGTTCATTTAAAACAACAACGACTGCAGCTCCTGTATCGCTTAATACTGCTAACCAAAGTTTTAGCCAACCTGGGAAGATTAATAATTATTTTATTTAGTCCAGCCATTACTTTTTAATAAACATTCAAATGTTCTAGTAGTATCTTTATTCCTATTAGAGCAAGAACAATCCCACCGAATAATTCCGCTTTCTTTTTTAATCTTTCTCCGCTTATTTTTCCAATAATAATTCCAAGTGTTGATAAAATGAAGGTTATTATACCTATACTGATGATTGAAAATAAAATGGATACATCTAAAAAGGCGAAGGTAACACCTACTGCTAAAGCATCAATACTCGTAGCTAACGAAAGAAACAATAACACTTTATTATTGAGTGGATTTATTGTTCGAGTTTCCTCAACTTCTGTTAACGAATCATAAATCATTTTTATTCCGATAAATAACAGCAGAGTGATGAACTGACCTAGCCAAATGAGACATATATAAAACACCTATCCATATTAAATTTAACACTTTTTCATTAATTTGA
>NZ_JBPFDQ010000166.1:0-4028 GCF_059415045.1 Ferdinandcohnia sp. SAFN-114
ATGTCACAATACTTATCTCAAGTATTGCCATTTTGGAGGTGTTTTATATTGTCTCACTATTTTAGGTTAGTCCACTATCTCAGGGGAATAGAAAGTGTTTTTATATGCTCTAGAATAATCCTACCAATTGTTGAACGGATAAAATTGCGAACAGAATCAAACATGCAACAAATACAATGTTGGATAGTAAATTATTTCTATATTCTTTTTCAACACGCTTGGAGTTAAGTAACCACATTAAACTTATCGATAAAAATGGCATGAACAGAGCTCCAAGGGCACCGTATAAAATAATTAGTTGAACAGGCTTACCAAAGAATAAAAGAAGCATTGGCGGGAAGGTTAACCAAGCTAAATACGCACGGTAGGCTTTGTCTTTTTCAGTAACTGCTCGATTATGTTCTTTTTTCATCAGTCGTACAAAATCTGCAAATAGATAAGGAACCCCATTCCAAACCCCTAAAAGAGAAGAAAATGCCGCAGCCCAAAATCCAATTAAGAAGAGCCACGTGAATACGCTACCAAATTTATCCCCAATCATTTCCGATAATTGATACAACCCTTGCTCTCCCTGGATTTCAATTCCACTACCAAAAAGGAACTGACTTCCTACTATTAATAGAGAAAGAGTGAACAGCGCAGTCATAAAATAGGCTGCCTTTGCATCCAACCTCATCATCGGAATCCACTCTTTTCCTTTCCAGCCTTTTTCTCTTAACCAATAACCATACGAAGCCATCGTGATTGTTCCGCCAACACCTCCAATTAGTCCGAGTGTTAGCATAAAAGAACCTTTGGGAACAGTTGGGACAAACCCGTTTAATAAATCACCAAGGCTAGGGAGGAATAAGATTGCAGAACCAACTACAGAAACAAACATTAGACCAATTAGAATCATCATTACTTTTTCAAATAGGAGATAACGACCACTCCAAATGAGGAGGAATCCTACGATAGCGTGAATAACAGCCCATGCCCAAAACGGAAGTACAGGAAACATCGCACTCATGGCTAAAGCACAGGCGGAAGTCGCTGCGGCTCCATACACAAATCCCCAAATAACAGAGTACACACCGAAATAACCAGTGGCCCATTTTCCCATTTGCTGCCAGCCTTCGATGATCGTTTTACCTGTGCCAAGGTGCAAACGACCTACACCTTCATTTAAAAAATATTTGAAAATAGAACCAAGAATGATTGCCCATACAAATACTAAGCCAAAGCCTGCCCCTGCAACCAATGCCGCTACCAAATCACCAGTACCTACACCTGTTGCCGCTGCTACAAAACCTGGCCCAATCATCGCTAATTTCTTTTTATAACTCGTAGGTGCATCTATTTGTGTATGAAGATTTGACATAAACTAGTCCCCTTTGTAACATTTTTTGACTATTACGATAATTCTATAGTTTAAAATTGTATCACACACTAGATAAATACACTTGATGCAAATGGTCTGAATATGCCTAGGAATATTTCCTCAAGCAGGAAAGTTTGTTTCTTACCTTTCAATTGTTAAAATAGGACTGAGGAAAAATGGAAGAAGGGATTCGTAAAATGACAAATATAAATATACCAGTCTCCGTTCTAAACCTTGCTCCAATTCGCAAAGGACAGAATGGGAAAGACGCAATCGATGCAATGGTGGACCTAGCCAAAGCAACAGAAGAAATGGGATATACACGTTATTGGATCGCTGAACACCACAATTCACCCACACTAGTTAGTTCAGCAACTCCAATTTTAATAAAACATACATTAGAACACACCGAAAAAATTCGGGTTGGATCGGGAGGTGTTATGCTTCCAAACCACTCACCACTTGTTGTGGCCGAACAATTTGGAACAATGGCCACTATTTATCCAGACCGTCTTGATTTAGGACTTGGCCGTGCACCAGGAACCGACATGATGACCGCAAGTGCTTTAAGACGGTCGCATAATGATTCTGTCTATACGTTCCCTAATGATGTAAATGCCTTACTAACATACTTTGGACCAATGGAAAAACAAGGCTATGTAAAAGCTTATCCAGGAGTTGGTACAGATGTACCAATCTATATTCTTGGCTCATCAACGGATTCAGCATATTTGGCTGCCAAATTAGGGCTACCATATGTGTTTGCATCACATTTTGCACCTCGGTTCATGGAAGAAGCGATTTCCATCTACCGCAAACGTTTTGAACCATCGGAATATTTAAGCTCTCCATACATGATGGTTTGCCTAAATGTAATTGCAACAGAAACAGACGAAGAGGCTAAACGGGAACTCACAACCATGCAACAATTTTTCTTAAATGTTGTTCGTGGTACTCAAACCCCATTACAGCCACCCGTTGATAACATGGATGAACTTTGGAATCAACCTGAAAAAGAAATGGCAACTTCTATGTCCAGTGTTACATTATTAGGAAGCAAAGATTCCATCAGGAACCAATTAACAAGCTTCCAGGAAAAATATAATGTCGATGAACTAATGGCCGTTTCATACATCTATGATCCGAATAAACAAAAACGTTCGTATGAGATATTAAAAGAAGTTGTAGATGGAAAGTAAATGCTTTTGCTCAAGAAATAGGTACCATTTTATAATAATTGGGCGACTAGAAGCAAATTGCTTCACAATAATCTATAAACTTGATAAAATAATGTATAATTAAATAATGATCTATCTTCGGGGCTGGGTGAAAATCCCGACCGGCGGTGATGAGATTATTCTCTAAGCCCGCGAGCCGCAAGGCAGGATTTGGTGCGATTCCAAAGCCGACAGTATAGTCTGGATGGGAGAAGATGGAGGTTCTGCGCGTTCAAAAATTTTAACCTTTTGAACGTTTATTAAGCATGCCTTTACCTTAACTCCCTCAAGAAACCATTCTTGGGGGTTTTTATTTGGGTATGTCTTAACATGCTGAACCTTTCTTCTTTTGAGGTGGATCGACAAAAGAGGAGAGGAAAGAAAAATGAAAAAAATACCTTTACGTCAATTTGTGGCAATTGCAATGTTGAGTACGATTTCGTACATTCTCATGTTCTTCAATTTTCCATTGCCAACATTCCCAAGCTTCTTGAACGTCGACTTTAGTGATGTTCCAGCTTTACTTGCAGCACTTATTTTTGGACCGATGGCCGGTATCTTAGTTGAATTATTCAAAAACATGATTGATTATTTTATTACCGGCAGTGAAACAGGTGTACCAGTCGGTCACATCTCAAACTTTGTAGCAGGGATAATCTTTGTACTAACAACCTACTACATTTTTAAACTATTAAAAACAAAATTAGGCTTAACAATCGGATTAATTGGCGGGACAGCCATGATGGCAATCATCATGAGTGTTCTTAACTATTATGTCTTCTTACCGGCATTCAACTTTTTCTTGAATATCCCGGCGATGTCATCACCAGAGGCACTTAAAATGGTGGTTTACGCAATCCTACCGTTCAACTTACTAAAAGGCTTGATCGTAGCAACAATCTTCATGTTGTTATATACCCGCTTACATCCGTGGATCAATAAACAAGCTTCATCGATATAGAGTACTGAAATGCAGGCACCCACTTGTGGGTGCCTGTTTTTGGTTAATAACTAGGGTATTGAACGAAGTACTTAACTCATATCGGGGCTTGAATTTTGTTCTTCATACCCTGGATGAAGTACTTAACTCGTCAATGACGTTTATGTTATGTTCTTCATGCGCTCGATGAAGTACTTAACTCATCAATGATACTTAAGTTATGTTCCTCATACACTCGGTGAAGTACTTAACTCATCAATGATACTTAAGTTATGTTCCTCATACCCTGGATGAAGTACTTAACTCGTCAATGATTCTTATGTTATGTTCCTCATACACTCGATGAAGTACATTTCTCGTCAATGAGCCTCAAGTTATGTTCCTCATAGCCCAGATGAAGTACTTACTCGACAATGATCATTAAGTTAAGTACTTCATACACTCGATGAAGTACATTTCTCGTCAATGAGCCTCAAGTTATGTTCCTCATAGCCCAGATGAAGTACTTACT
>NZ_JBPFDQ010000166.1:4128-4391 GCF_059415045.1 Ferdinandcohnia sp. SAFN-114
CGACAATGATCATTAAGTTAAGTACTTCATACCCTCGATGAAGTACATTTCTCGTCAATGAGCCTCAAGTTATGTTCCTCATACACTCGGTGAAGTACTTAACTCATCAATGATACTTAAGTTATGTTCATCATACACTCGATGAAGTACATTTCTCGTTAATGAGCCTCAAGTTATGTTCCTCATAGTATAAATGTCAATGATAAAATGTACATTTTCGCTCGTTTAAGGATGTACAATTTTGCTTCCCAACTATTTTTATG
>NZ_JBPFDQ010000167.1:0-4302 GCF_059415045.1 Ferdinandcohnia sp. SAFN-114
TTAAACTTTTTTATGAAGGCTACCAAGCGAAAGCGCGGTAGAAAAATCTGTGTCTATTTTCTTGACATAGTATCACTTTTAATCAGTTCTTGTGTCTCCTTTGCTAATCGTTCTCTTTCTTTTTCATCAACTCTAAAATATACTTTGCATGAATTTATATCTCCGTGTCTTAGAGCATTTTTTAATTTAAGCTGGTCATATTTTTCTACCACTACTTTGTACATGGCAAATCCATGCCTCAGCCTATGGTTTAAATTATCCTCTTTCTTTTTTTTATCTAAAACGATACCAGCCGTTATAAAGATATCTTTAATAATATTATTCCAACCTGTATTTGTAATAGGCGTACCATTTTTACTTATAAATACATATGAATTATGTTGAATATCTTTTCTTTCTGTTACTTTATCAGCAATATTTTTAAATTCCAAATTAGAAAGCACCTTACTTTTTCTTTTATCTTTTCTGAGATATTTTAAAGGGCTTCTTGAATCCTTATAATATTCATTAAGAATTTTCATATCTTCTTTATCAACTTCTACTATTTGATAACCATGATTTTTAGTATTGTACTCTTGAGAATTATAAGTCATCCTATTGAGTACAGAAATGCATCCCTTAGCCTTTTGGTAAGGCTTATCGGTTAATCTATTTCTTAAGGTTATTGTATTGCCTTTGAAGTCTATATCTTCTGTCGTTAAGCCAAGCACCTCCCCAATTCTTAAACCATATTTGTACATAAGAATAACTATTATTTCTTCCCTAACTGTATACATATCTTCTAACGTCTCTCTTATAATTAGATACTCTTTGTATGATATATATTTAGGGGTTTCCTTCTTAGTTAAAATTTTATGTGATACTTTATATTTTTCTTCTGTAGTGGTTTTCGTATGTGCTAAAAAACCATCACCAAATCCCTTACTTTTCCTAATTTTTATTGTTTCACTAAATACATTGGGTTCTATGTTTAAATAGTCAAAGTACTTTCTATACGCTGAATAATACTTATCTATTGTTGAATGTGATCTATTTGTTTTACTTATAAATGTTATACTATGACCTATTTTTTCCCCTCCTTTTAAAAATGCTTCTAACCTATTAATCTCTGTATCATCTATTTCTTTTAAATCGGTAATATAGAATAATTCCATAAAAGAGTAAAGTAACTTTAATGCAGTATAAGCCTGTTCTCTTTTTTTATAGTCAGCATTACCAATACATTTTTTATTCTCTGTATTATTTAGAAAGGTATAAACATCATTAATAATTCCTCCACCTGGATTAACCAAAAGGAAATATAAATAGTTATTAATTTCTCTTTTAAACCCTTCCACACTTACTAGGTATTCCTTATCGTTATCTATTATTCTTTTATAAGAAAGACCTGTTATACCTTTTATCTCTTCTATTCTTTCCACCTTTCTCCTCCTCCCTAACTAGACTATGTTTTATTCACAATAATTGGACATAATTCTAAGTTATCATAATTATTTTCTATTAGCAAAAAAATCACCAATATTTTTATATTGGTGATTTTTAATGGACAACTATTTAACTTATCATAATGCATATAAAAGTGCCTCTGTGCGCCCATCCATTTTTGTATTATTTTTGTCTAATATAACGGAACGAATTTGCTCTGCTATATCAATTCCACCTGGTTCTCTAGTAGAAATAACATCATACCCTTTTCGAGTAAACTCCTCCTGGATGATTCCTAATACAGTTGTCTTACCTGCACCCTCAGGTCCTTCAAACGTAATAAAATAACCTGCCACTTCTATTCAAGCCCCTTACATATCTAATATCTTTATATATTTTCCTTTCATATCTCCACCTTGGAAATGTGAACCAGCCTCAATATAGGTATTTAAGATCTCAATGTGACGATGAGTGATACGTTCACCTTCCATAAGGACTGGTATTCCAGGGGGATACGGTATAATCATTTCTCCGGAAATGTTTCCATGTGCATCTTGAAAGGAAACAACCTTTTTATTGTACCCTTTAATTTCATTATAGCAAAGGGCAAGGGTAGAAATTGTCTCCGTTTCATGATGTAAGTCGATAAAGTTCCTTTTAATTGATGAATACGTCTGTACAGCATTTCTTATTTTTAAGGTGGCCCCTTCTGCATCAAATGCCTTTGATAATGGCAACACAAGCAAGACATTGTTTGGGTCAGCCATTTCCGTAAAGAGGCCTTCTTCTTCAAAAGCACTTTGGAGTTCATATCCATTAAGCTTACATTGGGATTGCACTGTTAGCTTTAACAAATCTGTTTCGATATCTGGATTGGCTGAAGCGACGACTTTTATTTGTGGGATCTCCACTAGCCTTTGACTGAACGCTTGTATTTGTTTTATGTTTGTATTCGGGCCATTCTTTTTTTGTAATGCAAGATAATGCCTCGCAAGATCGAGCGATGCCATAATTGGATAGGATGGGCTGCTAGATTGCAGTATTTGAAGATATGTTTCTACCTCTTCATGATTAATAATATCACTATTCACATGTAGGAAAGATCCCATTGTCATCGCCGGAAGCGTCTTGTGTGCCGAATGCACCACAATGTCAGCCCCTAAAGATATTCCCGATGAGGGAAACCCTTCTAACAAAAAATGAGCACCGTGTGCTTCATCAATCAGAACTACCGCCCCTTTTTCGTGGGCAAAACAGATAATCTGAGATAGTTCAAATTGATTTACCATTCCATAATAGTTAGGACTGGTTAAAATAACAGCTTTTATCTTCGGAAACTTTCTAAATGCCTCTTTTACCGTCTTAAAGGAAATAAATGAGGCAACTTGAACTTCATCGTCATACGTTGGATGAGCAAAAACAGGCTGAACTCCTGCCATTTTTAGGCCGTTCAAAATGGACTTATGTGAATTTCTCTGAACTAATACAGTATCCTTGGGTGAACATGCTGCAAGGATCATTGCTAAATTTCCTACGGTAGAACCATTTACTAAAAAATAGCTTTTCTCCACTCCATATAAATCAGCTAATAATGCTTCACTTTCTAATATGGCACCTTCCGGACGATGTAGATCATCAAGACCTGTTAGTTCTGTCGCATCAATTTCTAACACTTTATGAAAATAGGAATATCCCTTATTCGTGAATACTTGTCCATATTTATGTCCTGGAACATGCATCGATTGAGGCTTTCTTCTCGCATGGCGATCAAGGGCATCAAACAATGGCGTTTGTTGTTGATTCATAATTATAGAGACCTTTCTTATGTAATTTACTTATTATAAAACAAAAAAGGGACCTATACCACTAGGTCCTAAGCAAGAACTTGGGATTGCCCCTAACGCAAAAGCCAATTCCAAGTTATCTGTTGTCATTACATGTGCCTAGCAAATTAGTTCTCACCTGCTTTACAAGCTTGCAAGACACATTAAAACTATGAATATATCTCAGGTGTCGAAACTTTTTTTAGCCGGTCTAAGTAAAATTGATACTTTGGATCATTTGTTTCCGTACGAATAATGTCTTGCTCACAATCCAAACAAATGAATCTTGTATAAAGGTGTATGCCTCTCTTTTTCTCTTGCTCACATATAATACACGTTTCCCCATAATGCTTCCTATTTTCTAGTGTACTCATTGCCTCCACCTCCATACTTCTTATTTTGTCCGGATGCACTAAAATGTATACACAATTATAAAAATAACGAACAGTTACAATTTATTTTATTTAGTAATCTATGAAGAAAGGGAGCTAGTTTGTGTATGTCTTAGTTTAAAAAATTTGAATTGCAATCTAAAAATGAGTTCTCCACTGACCCTGTTCAAATCCTATAAGAACGCGGTACGGATCAGTCCTTGGCTCATTTTCAGTATTTGTGGTTTAGGAACTCCTCATATTGACATTTACAATTATCATTACAATACTTACTGGTATGCATTTAACTAATTTTTTACAATTACGAACTTATTTTTCATGTTTGCTGGTTTGGATTTACCTAATTTTATCCAGTTGCGTACCTCTTTCTGGTGTTTGCTAGTTCGACTTCTCCTAATTTCGCCCAGTTGTGTACCTCTTTCTGTACATTTCTACTTTAAAACTGTCACGCATCAACCGCAAAACAAAAAAAGACCAACCGTAATGGTTGATCTTTCGTTTGCCTAGCGACGTCCTACTCTCACAAGGACAAAGTCCCAACTACCATTGCGCAAGAGCTTAACTTCCGTGTTCGGTGGTCGGCTGCCGATGAGCGGCAGATTTCTGCGTCAGCTGCGCTCACTCCAATCCTCATGTACATAGTACATTCCGGTTGTCGCTCC
>NZ_JBPFDQ010000168.1:0-4200 GCF_059415045.1 Ferdinandcohnia sp. SAFN-114
TTTTTTGTCTTCTGGTACGACTCTATAAGTTTCGTTTGCACACACGCAGAGCGTGTGGTTTAAAAAGACTAATTAAAGCGTGAATTCATATGTGAATTCACGCTAAAAGTATATAGTGATTAACTGTTATGCACCCAGAATCACCCGTTAATTAAACGAGATATTCTACAAACCAATCTTTAATATGGTCAAGGCGTGCCACCCTTAATTTTGGATTTCCGCTTCTAGATAATTCATGGTTAGCACCTGGGAAACGAACAAATTTTGTTGGTTTCTTTTGGTGTTTCAGAGCAACATAGAACTGCTCTGCCTGTTCGATTGGACAACGGAAATCACGCTCACCATGGATGATCAATAAAGGAGTTTCTACATTCCCAACATATTTAAGTGGTGAATGATTCCATAACTTTTCAGGATCTTCAAGGAAATTTCCTTTTAACTCCCATTCCGTAAAGAAGTAGCCAATATCACTTACCCCATAAAAGCTAAGCCAGTTTGAAATTGAACGTTGTGTAACGGCGGCTTTAAATCGATTTGTATGACCGACGATCCAATTCGTCATGAAACCACCATAGCTTCCACCTGTTACACCAAGTTTTGTTTCATCAACAAAATCAAAATGATCCACTGCATAGTCAGTTGCTGCCATCACGTCTAAATAATCCTTGCCGCCATAATCACCTCGAACAGCATCAACAAATTGCTGACCATAGCCATGACTACCGCGTGGATTAGTAAAGATAACAACAAATCCCTTACTAGTTAACACTTGAAATTCATGGAAATACGTATTGGCATACATCGCATGAGGACCACCATGTACTTCAATAATTGTTGGATACTTTTTACCTTCTTCATAACCAACTGGCTTCATCACCCAGCCATTAATTTCCCAACCATCTGGGGCATTAAATGTAAAGCTTTGCGCATCAGACAATTCAATATCCTGTAAAAACTTTTCATTTACATTTGTGAGTCGATTTATTTCTCCAGTACTCAAATCTAAATAATATAAATCCCCTGGTTCTGTTGGTTTACTGATACCAACAACTGCCTTATGATTATTTACTGTTAGTGCAAATACATGCTGGTTCTCGAATAATGATGGATAAACTTCACCCTCAATAGATCCATAATAAACCCCTGTACTACCATGGTTAGTTAATAGAAAGTAAAAACTTCTACTATCTTCGTTCCAGATGACACCAGGATTGGATCCCCCTAATTGGAAGTCAGCAGCAACACAATCTCCTACATAAGCATCTAATTCACTTGTTAAACAAGTTAGCTCAGCACTTTCAATTGTATATAACCAAATTTTTGGTAAAGTGGCTCCTGCAAATTCTTGTTCATGTCCAACTAATGCAATATATTGGCCATCAGGAGACCAAGAAGGAGTACCAAAGTTCCCTGAGCCGTTCGTAATCTTTTCATAGCTCTTATCTTTGAGCGACATCACATAGACATCAGAAATCAAGTTATAATCTGAATCCTCATTGATATCTCCTACAAATGTAATTTTTGATCCATCAGGAGACCAACATCCTGCCGTATAATCATGTTCCCCTGATGTTAATTGCTCCACTGCACCAGTAGCTACATCTACCAATGCAAGATGTTGATTTTTGTTATCTAGAAATCCTGCTGCGTCAGATTTATAACGGATTCTTTCAACGATCATCGGTTCAAGATGTTTCTCATCTTCTTCCTTCTTCTTCTTTTCTTTATCCGTAACGCTCTCGTCATGTGCTAATGAAGTAGTAAATAAGATCTTTGAACCATCCGGTGACCAGATCGGATTTCGTGCTCCATTTGCACAATATGTAATTTGTTTTGGTTCACCACCATCTGTATGCAAGCAATAGATTTGCTGTTTTCCAGAACGATTCGATACAAATGCAATAGATTCTCCAGTCGGGGACCAACGTGGCGACCCATCTCTCACATCACCAAAAGTCCATTGAGTAACTTTACCCTCAACAGCGCCAACATATAAATGTGAGTTATACTCGTGCTTATCCTTATTAATTTCAGTCTCCACAAACACAAATTTGCTTCCATCCGGAGAAAGCTGTGGATTATTGACTGTTTTTAATTCATATAAATCCTCTGCTACGATGCCTCTACGTTTTATCTCTGTCATTCTTCTCCCGTCCTTTGTTTACGAATTGTCATTGTAGTACCTCATACATGATGCACCACTAATAAAAGTATTTCGACACTAGAAATACTTTTTCCTTCTCTCTTCTTGATTCTTCTAAAAATATGTCTTATCATATATACAAACATACGTTCTAAAAAAAGAGGGATAATCATGACAAGAATACCTGAGGATGACCGAGCTATTTTTGAAAAAGCTATCTTTTTACCTATGGTTCTTACCATCCTTAATCGTGATCTGACAGCAATAGAAACCGCTGGCTTTAAGTTAAAGAAGCCATATCTCCATTTACTTGAACATACAATGAAGATGGTTCAAAAAGACCTCTATACAATTAAACAACAAATGAAAAAGAAAAATATGAAGGTATGGGAAAAACAAAGAGATGAGGCATTCACATTATTTTCATTCATGTATCGAGGCTATGAAGAGGAACATAACTACTTTAACCCACGGATTCGAAATGAAGTTCAACAGTTGCTTGAATCTTATTTCATCGAAAAGACAATGACTAACAATGAACAAACGTAAGGCTGGGAAAACCAATTCATTATTGGCAATCAGATTAGTTTGGAATACTTGGATCGTTTTGAGGATTTAATACAAAATTTATGCGTTTATTTGGCTTGTCCATTCTATTGGTAACAATCGTTCGCAGTTGTGCAGTTCTATGGAGTTGGTTTTGAAAGGAGCCTTTCGAGATTTGCAATTTAATGGCTTGCTTATTTGTAAAAATAACAGTTGTGTTCTCGTTCACACTGTATCTACAATCTGAAACATAGTTATGAGATAGCCATGCGCAGTCTTGCTTTGTTGGCGATGCGGTAGGAAATAAAAAAATCTTATTAGACGCTTCAACAATAATCGGTGCTTTATGGGTTACCCCCATAATTTCACGTGTCCCTTCTTGCCTGCCCTTAAGCGAGCTTCCAAAATAACGGCAGCTTCGGTCAACAATCTCAGTCGGCTTCATAGCAACAACATATTCACCTTCAACTTCAAGTACCCTTGAACAAGTATTTTTACCTATTTCAATAGGTAATACCGCCATAGTGTCTGGATTAATTTCATATTCCATCAAATAATTCGTTTGCTTAACCTCCATCTATTCATCCCCCTTTAAATTATTCTAATATTTTTACTAATGGAAGCATTTTCATATTAGCATTACTAGGTATTTATAACTATACAGTTCACAAAAAATTCACAAAAAAAGAGTGGAATTCTTTCTAAAATGTTTTTTTGGATGCAAAAACATTTTTAAAAGAAGACCACCGAGTTTATTTTCTGCTATGAATTTTCATTTATTTGTCCTAGCTCTTTTTCGGCCAGATAGGAGTTTGCTTGTTCTAATGTCGTATGCTCATCCACCGAATTACCCGCATAAGCAGATTCTGAAAGAAAAGGATTATTTGTGTCTAGGACATTTGACATGCCGAAAACTGGATTTAATGGTGTATTCTTTGGGATATCGTGATTTGAACCCTCATCTAAATTATTTTTCATATTTTTCCACCTCCATTCTTATCATGCATGAAAATACAAATTATCATACAAGAATTTAACTTTAGTCAGTTAAAGTTTGCCTAGACACTATTAGTATTCCAAATAAATTTTTAAAAAGTCTAAAAATTCGGTTGATTTTACGTGTCCACCTAAATATACTATTAAAAAGGGTTAGGAGTGAGCTTTCATGAAAAAAAGAAAAACATACTCTGAGATCATGAAGTCACGGGATACGAAAAATTTCAAAGCACCTAGGGAATCGGTATTAGACATATATATTCAAATGATTATCGATGAGAGCCTATTTAAACGAAGAAAAGAGCTTTTGGAAACGAGGGTTAATGAAGCAATTGACTCAAAAAATGAAGGATTGTTTATGGAAGCTTCAGCGGAGTACCGCAAATTATTTAGCAAAACGTCATAATATAAAATTGTAAAGTCCAAGAATAACCGAATAAAGAGGCTGGGACATTAACTAGCTTCGAATAATGAAAAAGGTGAGTTTGAGCACGCTCAAACTCACCTTTTTCTAT
>NZ_JBPFDQ010000169.1:0-3645 GCF_059415045.1 Ferdinandcohnia sp. SAFN-114
ATGTCACAATACTTATCTCAAGTATTGCCATTTTGGAGGTGTTTTATATTGTCTCACTATTTTAGGTTAGTCCAATTCTCATAAGCTTGTTTTTGCTTTTTTAACTTAATTCCATTTTTCTAGTTCGTCGTCGTTACCAGCCCAACGAATCGGCTCAGAAAGAGCTTTTCTCCATTTCATTCGAATTCACCTCCTAATATGTAGAAACAATTCCAATTATATCCTATATATATTTTAATCCAATGAAAGTTTGGAAAATAGTACTAAATTACCAATTAATAGACATTTTAAATTAGGTCTTAATAATCTGATTATTATTTATGTTTATTCACAGTGACCAAAATAAATATGAAGAATATGAATCTATACAAGGTACAGATCGAGGATCTCTCGGGTATTCGAGAAAAAGCAGATGGGGATATTACAAAAATACTTGCTGACGGAGAATACACACTAAATGATATAGGATTGGTTGCAGACTACTATATGTCCATTATTTATCACGCTAATTACTATTTATATAAAGACTTTGAAATAATTGAACAGCAGTTACTAGAAGAGAACGATATTGGCATTGAATTAATTCAATTGATGAGTTCCTATAGTAGCCTTGGAGGGAAAATGAGCGGTAGCAAGGCAAGAAATGGTTTACCTGTACTAGAAGAAGACAGAGTTGCTTTTGAAGAAGCAATTTATAATCTAGAAGAATTGAGTCTTCCTGGTAATCTTAGTAGTCAAGAATGATTAAATAGTGAGGAATGGGCCAATATTAAAATTGCACACCACGAAGCATATATTATGTTTGATAATTTCGAGGAAAGTATAAGGACATTTCTAATAGAAATTGCACCTAGCCAAGAATCCCAAATACAAATGAACTTAGATAGAATGATTGAGGATAATCGTTTAAGAGATTCAATGGAAAATTACCTTTAATCATATTTTAGCTGCGGCCAACTTAGATAAAAATGGAGATTAAACATTTCTGGGTTCAATATTATCAATATTCTGTGACGAACTTAACAGAAACATCCCCCCTCTTTAAAGTATTGTTTATTAGAATACAAAAGGAGGGATTTTCTTGTATCAAAATGATTTGAAAATAAATATACCAAATGAATTGCTAGAAGAAATGGAGATTCAAGGAACAATAATAAGTCCTGTTTTTCCTGAAATGGGGATTTTAGTCTTATCAGATGGAATGTTCCAATTTTCAAAGGAAATTGTCATTCGTATTTATCGGTTAGAACTAGAAGCAGACACACAAAGTTATAAAATATATTACGAATTAGTAGCATTATCTTTTAGTAGTTACTCTGATGCAAAAGATTTCGTTGATCACCTACCGAATATGTCTGGGATTGAAATGTTAATATTACTAAATCCTGAGCCGAAATTTCAATAAAAATAAAGGGGAAACCATTTTAATCAACTTTTATTGAACTTTATCTATGTCACTTTATAACAAAAAATAGCGACATTCTATATTAAAAGTACCGTCATTTTATATTATTTTACTCACATGAAAGTGCCCCTGGGTCCAGCAGGGGTACTTTTTTATGATGTACCAGATTACCAGTAATCCAAAAAACCGTAAGCTTTTCTTCATTATTTATTGCAAACATTAACTATATCCTTAAACTTAACCCTATGTATTTCCTCAAAATGATCTATAATTCTTAACTCAGAAGTTAAAGGGTCCACAAAGTGCACTTTTCCAAGATAATAATCATAAATTACTATCCTCATTTGATATTTAATTAGAGCCTAATTTCACCATAAATTGAGCTTTTTGTAATTTATCAATGATGCTAGTATAATCCGTTTCATTTCGGTTCTCAAGTATATTACCTTATTTTTAATTTTAGTCTTTAAGCTGACTTTTTTCCACGGTTCTATAGACCTGTGTAAGTAGCCGCCACTTTTTTCTGTGCAATACCAGATTATCTTTTATAGAAATTTCTTTAGTTAAAGGAGATATATCCGGAGAGATGCTGTAACACAGTAATACTTGTGTTCCACCTTGTCTTAAATAATAATCAGTCGTATGGACTGTATAAAATAATTTAAAACTTTTTTAAACTATTTTCGTCATAATTAATAAAAGATGGAGGAGGATTTTTATGAAAAAAATAAAAAAAGAAGAAAAACTAAAGGAAATATTAAAAAATTATGATGTAGATTTTCCTACCGAAAAAGAAATTGAATTATCTATTAAATACATTAAAGACTATATTTCATTGTCAAAAACAAAAAACCGTGAATAATCTCACGGTTTAATGGTATATATAACCAGTAACTCTAACCGAAGTTAGTTGTACGTGATGTCTAATGTATATCGGAACTGGTCTTATGTATGAATAGTTATTGTAATAAATATTTTTTAGCGATTTTGGACTTACTTTAGTCCAAGGTCCCCCATCTACACTTACTTCCACATCATAACCTGCACTACTGGTTACTAGGATGCTCATACTAGAATATGCAGGTACAGCATAAGAACCTAGATAAGTTACATTTCTACCAAAAATATCTCTAGGTATTGTAACATCAAAACTTGAGGTGGCTGCAAGGGACTCTTTAGGGTTTATTAGAAAAATACTAAAAATCAATGATAGTGATAACAGTAGAATACTAGCCTTTTTCATCAACTCAATTCCTCCAAAGTAATATTTTATAATATTATATATTATATGCCACTATTAATCTACTATTTTTTGCCTTTATATACTATTATTGGTAGTATTGTAATATTTTTTTACATCATATGGGAAGAAGTTTGAGGAAATATTAGTTGGCCAAATTATTCTTAAATAACCCGGACGGTTTGAAAAATAATAAGCTGTTAAATAAAGGAGTAACGCTGAAAAAATTCAAAGATCCAAAAGGGGGAGCAATATAGGGTATTTTCAGTACCCTTAATGAGCCCCTTTCTTGAAGTGCCTAACTGGTTTCCTAAACTAAAAGGCACTATTATTGAAAGCCTATTCTATAATTTAGCTTCAAAGTTTAATGATGAGTTTATAAAGAGAATTATAAAAAAAACTATACATTGGTATGTTGAAACATTAAATACATCATTTATAGAAAATCAGACCATCAATTCCCAAATCGCTTTAGAAAAACTATTTTTTGTTTACTTACTCAACAAAACCCTCAAATCATTAGTAAAACAAAGTTCGATAAAAATAATTTTCAAAATCTAGAAAGAATATTAGATGAACTCTCTATAAAAACTGTTTTCAGTGGTAAGCTCAAGAAATTCAGTGATCGGTTTGATTCTGGTCCCCATTTATTAGTAAAATACTGAAATCATACAGCTCACCCAAAACGCAACACAAGAATAGATAGTTATTCTCATCAACTTCTAATGCTGAAAACCATTTTAAAGAACATTGATTTCTTAACTGAACAAATAGAAATGCTGGATCAAGAAGTAGCTAAAAGAGTAGATTCCTTCAAAGAAGATGTAGAACTACTTTGACAAACAGAGAGAGCAATCCATTGTTCGACATTCATTATGCAGACTTGAAAGTTTAGGATACACAGTTACGTTACAGAAGTCAAATATAAATGTCAATGATAAAATGTACATTTTCGCTCGTTTAAGGATGTACAATTTTGCTTCCCAACTATTTTTATGAA
>NZ_JBPFDQ010000170.1:0-3543 GCF_059415045.1 Ferdinandcohnia sp. SAFN-114
TTGCCATACAGACACACCTCGTTATAGTTGATATATTTATTATAACAATCTGTGTCTACTTTTTAGTCTAGCATCACATTTTAGGAGCCTTTGAGGTTCATGGTTATAGTGGATTAATTGTGTCTACTATTCTATGAAACTTCAAAGGCTTTTTTGTGTTTATCATTCAAAGTCTAAGATGGATGGATATACTATTATACTTTGGAAAGGAATGTTTCTAATGGGCGAAAATTGTATGGAAAAGAGTGCACAGGAGATTATGGAGGATTTAAAAAAACCCTTTGCACCAGAGGACATTGAATGGCGAGTTCAACGTAGTATGTTTGTCGGTCAAAATGAAGCAAAGGCAATAGTTTGTGCATACGTTGATAACAGGGCAATTCAAAATCGGTTAGATGAAGTTGTTGGTCCTTTTAACTGGAAGAATGAATTCAGTGAATGGCGTCAAAAAGGTGTACTTTGTGGCATTTCTATTAAATTTGATAGTGAATGGGTTACGAAGTACGATGCTGGTGCGCTTTGTTTCTAGTACAAACCGAAGCGAAAGCCGAGGGTAAAAACTAGACACCTAGTAACATTCTACTAGGTGAACTACAAACACGATATGTTAGGGGAAGTACCTAACCAATCTGAATGCTGACAGATTGAACTAATCCTCCGACGTGCGTAATCCGCTACAAAGGAAAACGTACGAAGCTCGGTGAAGTCGGTGAAAAACAGACCTGAGAAGTGGTTAGTGAAGTAATCGGGTTGCCACAAAATGACTATGTTGAGGAAGTACAATTGTACAGAAACGAACCTTCTACTGTACGGTCCGTAAAACTTGGGATATGGGAAACGAACCTATCCACTTCCATAAGGAAGTCCAATCGTGGTTATGGTAGTCGGCGTTGCCATGACGACCCCTATCCAATTTAGGTTAGGAGTCCTGCGTCCCTCAGCAATGGATAAAAGGATGGTTGGCGGATTAGAGAAGGCAACTAAGGTCATATATGTAAGGCTAGTGTTTGTGGAACAAAGGAAGTCAGCAAGGTGATGTTAAGGAATTGTAGTTCTAATGAACCTAAACGGTAGGAAATGACCGTTGAATGCTGATGGCGGCAGCCCGTAGTAGTGTTGAAACAGGGTAATACCTGTGGAGCGAAGGGGCATAGTCTATCAATCTAAGTAATAACGACTAACCAACACATTGAGGAAGCCGTTGAGCGTAACTGACTAAAGCCATTAACAAAGGTTAATCTCCATTCATACAGGGGGTGATGCCAGTGGTACAAAAACTCAATAAACTAAACAGTGAGAAAGAACTTAGGGAACTACAAGACTACTTATATTCTGAATCCGTTAAAAAGTTTGAATTAGGACAAAGGCCTTCCTTTAAAGGGTTACTCGATGTCATTAAGTCTGAACCAGTTATAATTACAGCCATTCATAAACTTAAAGGCAATAGAGGCAGTAACACCCCAGGAAGTGACGGACGAACAATCAGGGATGCCATACTTGAATTAGGATACGAGGAAGTAATTGAAGAGATACAAACATCACTTGATAACTATAAACCTCGTAAAATAAGAAGAAAATGGATTGATAAACCCGGTAAAAAGGAAAAACGCCCGCTCGGCATACCCGCAATAAAAGACAGGGTAATACAAGAGTGTGTGCGGCTTGTAATTGAGCCAATTCTGGAAGCGCAATTATACAATCACTCATATGGTTTCAGACCAATGAGAGATGCAGGAATGGCAATTTCCAGAATACAAAATATCTGCACCAAAACGAAATATCATTGGATTGTTGAAGGTGACATATCAAAATTTTTCGATAAGGTCAATCACACCATTCTACTAAAGCGATTATACGGTATGGGTATTAATGACCGAAGGGTCTTAATGATAATCAAAAGTATGTTAAAAGCGGGAATAATGAATGAGACTGTGGTTAATGAGTTGGGAACTCCACAAGGCGGGATCATATCTCCCCTGCTTGCAAATGTTTATCTAGATGCCCTCGACCAACATATTGCAAAGAAATGGGAAAACAAGAAGACAAGACATGATTATTCCAAAAGGGAACACAGATATAGAGCCCTTAAAGATACAAATCTAAAGCCAGCTTATTTCGTTAGATACGCTGACGACTGGGTGTTAATCACTGATTCTAAAACAAACGCAATCAAATGGAAGAAAGAAATAGGTAAATTTCTTAAGGACGAACTTAAGCTTGAACTATCCGAAGAAAAGACGCTAATCACAAACGTGAGAAAGCGACCTTTTAGATTTCTGGGATTTGACCTAAAAATGGTAACTAATGATGGTGGAAAGAAGTACATCACTCGCTCCAAACCTAACTCCACTTCTCTGGAAAGGAAAATTAGGGAGATAAGAGTTGATACACGAAAACTCCGTAAAACGACATCACTAGAAAACTTAATAGATGACGTTAACAAGTTAAACTCTAAAATACGGGGAATAATTAACTACTATCAGACCGCAACGTACGTTCATATTGTCATGAGAAAATATAATGACGACTTGAAATACACTGCATACAAGGCACTCAAACGAAGGTTAAGTAGCAGGAATAAAAAGGAAAAAGCCTTTGGATGGATTTATGCCAATTTAGTAAGTAACCTTACTGGCATCCATGAAGAGTACAGAACCTCCAAAATCCCTGCATTAAAGTTTGAGGAAAAATGGATTGGTATAACGAGTATTGCGTTCTGTAGATGGACTTTAACACCTCTCAAGAATCAAGAGGAAACTCCATATACAGACAAAGGTAGAAAAGCCTATGAAAAACGTAGTATGAGAAAGCCATTGAAAATTAGAGCTGATGAACTACTCTCTGTTAGTAATTCAGCGCTAATAAATATGAATCTCTCTACCAATCCAAACACTCTGTATAACTTTGAATACTTCATGAATAGAGCGTATGCTTTCAATCGTGACAAAGGAAAATGCAGGATTTGTGGTGGCGCATTGTTATTTAATGTCCATACTCACCACATTGAACCCCTACTTCCTAGAGACAAAGTTAATAGAGTCCAAAACCTTGCTAGTATGCATATAAGTTGCCATAAGGACATTCACGGAAATAAAGAGATAGATTCGTTCGAAGGGAAAGTTAAACAAAACATTCTCAAATTTAGAGAAAAGTTGGAGGAAAGTCGTACTTAATTGATAGATGGAGCGCCGTATGCTGGGAAACTAGCATGTACGGTGTGAGGCGGGGGAAAAGACAACCCAAACGAAACAATTACATTGTTGTCGTGGGTGAGTCTTACCTATCGCTACCAGACGAGACTAACATTGAATCAACCAAAGGTGGAATCTCAGCAAGTTCAAAAAGAACAGCATCAGCTTGGGGAATTGGCCGTTATCTATATAAGGTAGAAGAATACTGGGTAACAGTTAATAAACAAAAGCTAACTCCAAATGATGTGTATTTTAATGCTGAGGTCAAAGGACAAAACTGATACTATGTCAAGAAAATAGACACAGATTTTTCTACCGCGCTTTCGCTTGGTAGCCTTCATAAAAAAGTTTA
>NZ_JBPFDQ010000171.1:0-3351 GCF_059415045.1 Ferdinandcohnia sp. SAFN-114
AATGTCACAATACTTATCTCAAGTATTGCCATTTTGGAGGTGTTTTATATTGTCTCACTATTTTAGGTTAGTCCAAGAGCCAGGGGGAGCCTTGTCTCTTTTTTATATTGACTAAGAATAGGTGAACGATTCTTTACAAAAAATAGGAAAATGTTCGTGTTTTAGAAAAAACATTAAATTTTTTTAATAACCAGAAAAGACAACAGTAATCGCATGTTAGCAGCGTTCAACCCTATTTTAAAGCGATTTCAACGAAAAATGAATCTAAAAGTTAATCTTCCTACTACCGAATAAAAGTGTTACAATGGAAAAGTATTTTTCAAATTAAAGGAATAATTCATAATAGATTAAAAGGAGGATTCCAAATGAAACATTTATCGGAGCAAGATCAACAAGTATTTCAGGCAATACAAGATGAATTAAAACGACAACGTACTAAAATTGAGCTGATTGCATCTGAAAACTTTGTAAGTGAAGCAGTCATGGAGGCTCAAGGTTCCGTCTTAACAAACAAATATGCAGAAGGATATCCTGGCCGTCGCTACTATGGTGGCTGTGAGCATGTGGATGTAGCAGAGAACATTGCTAGAGACCGTGCAAAGGAAATCTTTGGCGCAGAGCATGTAAATGTGCAGCCTCACTCTGGGGCTCAAGCAAATATGGCTGTATACTTTACAATCCTAGAGCAGGGTGACACTGTACTTGGGATGAATCTTTCCCATGGTGGACATTTAACACATGGTAGTCCGGTAAACTTCAGTGGAATTCAATACAATTTCGTGGAGTACGGAGTAGATCCTGAAACACATCAAATCAATTACGATGATGTACGTGCTAAAGCTGTCGAACATAAGCCAAAGCTTATCGTTGCAGGAGCGAGTGCGTATCCACGTGCAATTGACTTTAAAAAGTTTAGAGAAATCGCGGACGAAGTGGGCGCGTACTTAATGGTAGACATGGCTCACATCGCAGGTCTTGTAGCAACAGGTCTTCACGAGAACCCTGTTCCATATGCTGATTTCGTAACAACTACTACTCACAAGACATTACGTGGTCCACGTGGTGGTATGATTCTTTGTAAAGAAGAATTCGCGAAGAAAATCGATAAGTCCATCTTCCCTGGTATCCAAGGTGGTCCATTAATGCACGTTATTGCTGCTAAAGCAGTTGCATTCGGAGAAGCGTTAACAGATGAATTCAAACAATATGCAAAAAACATCGTTGACAATGCGGCAAGACTAGCAGATTCTTTACAAAAAGAAGGCTTAGACCTTGTATCTGGTGGAACTGACAATCACCTACTACTACTTGATGTTCGTTCATTAGGTTTAACTGGTAAAGTAGCTGAAAAAGTTCTTGATGATATCGGCATTACAGTTAATAAAAATACGATTCCATTTGACCCAGAAAGCCCATTTGTAACAAGTGGTATCCGTATCGGAACAGCTGCTGTTACAAGCAGAGGTTTTGGTTTAGAGGATATGGATGAAATTGCATCTATCATCGCATTTGCATTAAAAAATTCAGAAGACGAAGCGAAGTTAGCTGAAGCAAGCGCGCGTGTAGAAGCATTAACTAGCAAGTTTGTCCTTTATAAAGAGTATTAAAATAGTTGAAGGCAGGACTCCCGTTTGTTTGGGCGTCCTGCCTTTTTTTGCTTGGGTCATAATTATTTGGGGATAGGTCACAATTCTCGGGGGTTGAGGCACAATTAATCGATGATAGGGAAAATTCTTCAGAGTTAGGGAGCAATTAAATCGAATTAGGGCACAATCCTATTCTGCATTTTCCCACTCAACCGCTTATGTCCGATATATTTAGCTGAATGTCCGAAATAATAGCAAATATGTCCGATAAAATCAAATGAATGTCCGATATATTTAAAAGTTTGTCCGATATATAGGAAGTTGTGTCCGATATAGCAAAAAATTCATCCGTACATTTCCCCAAATCCCACACAAATCACCACAAAACAAAAGCGCTTGGACCAAAATCCAAGCGCAACCTCAATTTACTGTTTACTTTTCGGTAACCGACCTGCCTTTTTGGCTGCTTCTCTTAACAAGAACTCGATATGGCTGTTGACACTGCGGAAATCATCAGCAGCCCATTTTTGCAAAATTTCATAGAGGTCAGGATCCATCCGTAATGGAAAACTCTTTTTTTTAGACATATTTGTCACTCATTAATACAGCGTACCTGCGTTGATAACAGGTTGAGTGGATTTTTCGGAAACGATGGCGACGAGTAGGTTATTTACCATTTGAACCTTACGCTCATCATCAAGGTCAACCGTTTTGTCTTGCTCAAGCTGTTGGATTGCCATCTGGGCCATTCCGACAGCTCCTTCAACGATTTTTTGGCGAGCAGCAATAATCGCAGTAGCTTGCTGACGTTGAAGCATCGCTTGGGCAATTTCAGTAGAGTAGGCAAGATGAGTAAGGCGAGCCTCAAGTACTTGAACGCCTGCAACTTTTAAGCGTTCTTGAAGTTCTGCTGCTAATTCATTCGAAATTTCTTCAGAGTTTCCGCGCAATGTAAGCTCTACATTTTCAAAAGTGTCATATGGATATCGAGTTGCAACATGGCGAATGGCTGTTTCACTTTGAATTTCAACAAACTCTTCATAGTGATCAACATCAAATACTGCTTTTGCCGAATCAATTACTTTGTACACGACAACGGCTGCAATTTCAATTGGATTACCTTCGACGTCGTTTACCTTAAGTTTTTTACTGTTAAAGTTATTTACACGTAAAGACACTGTTCTACGAAGTGAAAATGGAACAGTTAAAAACATCCCACTATCGCGAATTGTCCCTAAATATTTTCCGAAAAAGATGACAACTCCAGCCTTATTTGGCTGGACAATTGTAATTCCAGAAGCCAGAATGAAAGCCGCGGCAACAAAGAATATCCCTAGAACAATTTTTGTGTTGATTAGCATCACGGCACCTAATGCAATGAAAACGGCAATGATTAGAATGCCTAAAAACCCATTAAGCTTCCATACTTGTGATTCTTTCATGAAATCAACCCCATTTCACTTAGATATATGTTTTATATCTTTATGATATCACTTTTGTATAATACTGTAAATTAATTCCTTGAGAATTATTCAATCTGTGTATTTTTAAATTTCGCCTTGAACATGTTTTATTTTTTCTGTAAAATTTATTGAAGTGTGAAAAATAAAGTTCGTGGTGTTAATTTTTCTGCTGATGGTCATTCTAAGAACAGCGATACTCAAAAAAGGAGAGATGAACGATGGGGAAATGGACTAACCTAAAATAGTGAGACAATATAAAACACCTCCAAAATGGCAATACTTGAGATAAGTATTGTGACATT
>NZ_JBPFDQ010000172.1:0-3203 GCF_059415045.1 Ferdinandcohnia sp. SAFN-114
AACGGCAATTATAATTAGGGATTCGAGGGGAACTTGACAGTTTCGTTCATATCAGGGACCTGTCCCTCCGTCCCATTGAAAAAAGCCTTCAGATTATTTTCTGAAGGCCATTAGTATCTGACTAGTTAGTATTTTCGATGATCATGGCGATTCCCTGGCCTCCGCCGATACAGAGGCTAACTATTGCATATCTTTGGCCACGTCGTCTTAGTTCATATGCTGCTGAGAGCAGGATTCGAGTGCCGCTTGCGCCGACTGGGTGTCCAAGTGCGACGGCACCTCCGTTAACATTCGTTTTCTCTCTATCTAGTCCGAGTTCTTTTTCGACTGAGAGGTATTGGGCGGCAAATGCTTCGTTCACTTCGACCAAATCCATATCAGCTAAACTGAGTCCCGCTTTTGCAAGAGCTTTTTGAATGGCCGGTACTGGTCCAATTCCCATGATGGTTGGGTCGACCCCAGCTACTCCCCACGAAACGACTTTCGCAAGAGGTTTCAGCCCATTTTCACGAACGGCCTTTTCACCCGCAACAACCACCGATGCAGCACCATCATTGATGCCGGATGCATTTGCGGCGGTAACTGTTCCATCTGATATAAACGATGGGCGAAGTTTGCTCATCGACTCCAAATTCGCTGTTGGTTTGATGTGTTCATCTTTATCTATAAAAATACTACCTTTTCTTGTTTTCACCTCAACCGTAACAATTTCTTCTGCAAAGGTTCCGTTCTCTGCTGCCCTAGATGCTCTTTGGTTTGATTCGACCGCAAAATTGTCTTGTTCTTCACGGGAAATAGAATACTGATTGGCTAGTTTTTCAGCTGTCATGCCCATACCTTTTCCTGTGTATTGGTCAGTAAGGGTTGTTAGCAGCATGTCTTCAAACTGAAGATTACCCATTTTTGACCCGCCAAATCGTTGCTTAAAATTTGCATAAGGGGATTGGGACATGTTCTCAGTTCCCCCTGCCAGCACGATATTGGCATCATCTACTAAAATATGATGAGCGGCCGAAACCACTGATTGCAGACCAGATCCACAAAGGCGGTTGACCATAAACGCGGGTACTTCCTGAGGAACTCCACTATGTAGTGCAATATACCGTGCCAGGTAGGATGCATTTTTTTCCGTATGAATCACGTTTCCGTAAATCACATGATCAATTTGCGCCGGGTCGACCTTTGACCGCTTCATAGCCTCAACTGCCGTCACGCGACCTAACTCAGTTGCTCCTGTTCCTGCAAACGATCCTCCAAAACTAGTGAATGCCGTACGGGCTCCATCAATAATAAAAATTGGTTCCATGACAATACCTCCTTTTACACTAGTTTACCATGATATCAACCACATTGTAATGAATATTCTGACTAATATACTTTTAGAAGGAGGTGTACATTTCTGCACACCTAAGCTTAGACTCATTCAGTTGTCTTATGCCGAATCGTGGTTGCGTTTCTGTCGATTCATGGTTGCATTTAAGTTTGTCGAATTCTGGCTGTTCTAATCAGAGGGAGAAATATAAAAATATGAGAGCTATGTATTCAAAATGAAACGCTGGGATTATGATATGTGGACTTTTTAGAAGTAGGTTCGCTGCGTTTCAGCAAAGCGGATGTAGGTCTTAAGTAGTATTTCTGTTTTTATAATAATCGACAATTCGACAAAACATCTGTGAACTTGGTCACTTTTTTTAATATTTTTTGCAATTTTTTTAAGCTTTTCTTTTTTCAATTTACTCAAGCGTGAAGTATCACTATACCATACGTTACATACGACACCCTCCCTACCCCCTCGTACGTGAAGTTTACCATTTGGACTCCCCTCCTTATAACCTAGTAAATTGGTGTTACCGGCGGAATAACTGAGGAACGCGTTTTTTAAAAGGACCATTTTACATGGAATTTGAGGAACTTGCAGAACAATATAAACCATTAATTTTTCAAGTGATCAAAAGCTTGCGCTTGTACGGAGACAGAGAGTCATTTTTTCAGATTGGCTTGATTGGACTTTGGGAAGCATCGACCCGCTTTAACCCTGGGAAAGGTGTTGAATTTTCGACATTTGCCTTTTCAACCATTCGAGGGAAGCTCCTGGATTATTTAAAAAAGGAGGTTCGATATCAGGAACACTACCAGCTATCAGGGGAACAGATTTTTATGAAACTCGCGGATCGTTCGGAGGGCTTTCAAGAGGATTTGATCGAGATGTATGGTGAAAAATTGACGAAAAATCAGGTGAAATGGGTTCAAGGCCGGATTATTGAGGATAAAAGTTATAAAGAAATCGCAATTGAGCACGGGGTTACTGTGGAATCGGTTAAATCCTGGGGGAAGCAGGCCGTTAAAAAGTTACGAGAAATTATTATTTTAGAATAGTAATTTCAGAGGTATTTTTCCCAAACAAACATTTGATTGAAATACGATTTTTGGGTTCACACAAACGATTGATTGAATTTTACGCTAGCCAGATTGCAAGATTGCTAGTTCAAACAAACGTTTAATTGAATGCAAACAAGCGCTTGTTTGAGTTTTTGGCTCATTTTTTGAGGATAATACATGATTAGGATTGTGTGGCAATGGGCAACAATGTATGGTGAGGTGAGAACATGATTAAGAGGTTGCTAATTCTCGCAATCATTGTGGAACTTGGCGTGTTTTGGGCTGTGATTCAGGAAAAGGAATCGGTCCAAGTCCAAGTGACAAAATTGCCGCATCGCGAGCTTCATTTGGATAGGAAAAAGGTCCCTGCTGCTGAACCGGAACCTGCGGTTGAAACAGCGGCGACGACTGACCCTTTGGCGGTAATAAAAGACAAATATACGGTTGAATTTGAGAGTCTGGAGAAGGAAACAAAAAAGAAAGCGAAGGAATTGTTAGCTCAGGCCAAGGCAGACTTTGTTGAGGAATCCGCTGATGGAATTGCCGTATTGCAGGTCATGAGCAGTTATTATAATGAGTTCAAGACGCTGGAAAAAGATACGGATGTGGCTTTCGAGAAGATTTATTCAGAGCTTGAGGCCGAGCTTGAGGCAGGCGGCTATTCGAAGGACGAGGCCACCCCGTTCCGGGATGAATACGAGGAAAAGAAGAAGAAAATGCTGAAAAAAGCACTCGAGGTTCAGGGTAGTTATGGACTAACCTAAAATAGTGAGACAATATAAAACACCTCCAAAATGGCAATACTTGAGATAAGTATTGTGACA
>NZ_JBPFDQ010000173.1:0-2685 GCF_059415045.1 Ferdinandcohnia sp. SAFN-114
AATGTCACAATACTTATCTCAAGTATTGCCATTTTGGAGGTGTTTTATATTGTCTCACTATTTTAGGTTAGTCCAGCACCAATAAGGGGCTTCATCTCTTTTTTCTTATTGAATAGTATTATGGTTTGGAAATTGCGTTGTTGTGTAATTATAAAATTGTTGAAGCTTTTGTTGCACCTTTTGAGTTTCTTCTTCTTCAAGCTTATACCAGCCATTCTTGAACATAAGATTGTATAGCTCTCTTTGGCAGTCCTGTGTTTCATTGAAGATCGAACGAATATCCTCATAAAGTCCATCATGACTCATCTCATTCAAAGCTGTGCTGTAGGCAGCAGTCATATATTTTTCCGTTGCTAGCATGTCATTTATAAAATCACGATCATTCATTGCTGGTGTTTTTGGAACTTTTGTTTTTGGATTACTTACCTGATTAGGATTTTGGTTCATTTGTTGATTCATTATGTAGCCCTCCTTTTATTGCATTTGCTGGCTTTGCTGATTTTGGCTCGGTTGCTGCGGTGCTTGACCTGTATGCTTTTGCATATGATCTAAAATTTGACGATAATGGCGCTCGTGCATTTGACACGCTTTTTCGAGCGCTTGAGAGATTTCAGGCATTTGACATTGGCCTGCAAAGAAATGCGCCTTTTTTAAGGCTAAAAGGTTCCAGGACATCATATCTGTTAAGTATAAGAGGTCCTTTGATGTAATAACTGCAGGAGTTTCTGACATTTGCCCAGCCTTTGGAGTATAAAAAGGTTGTTGCTGTTGTTGTGATTGCTGTTGTTGCATAATAAAACCCTCCTTATCCTATTTTTCATTATTAGGTTGCCAACAAAACGTTTATTGTATGCAATGCATATAATGAAATAGGGTACTGTTCAGGAAAATGTAAGCGTTCGACAAAATTTTTTCGAGCATATATTCAAAGCAATTTAAACGTGATAAAATAAATAAGGATTTAGGTAGATTGCTAGATTACAGCTAAGATTGCATTTCGAGGGGGAAATTGAAATGGAACAACTTTTACGTAATTTCTTTTTGTTTTTATCAAAAAATAAAGCGTTTACAAAATTGGCTAGGAAATATGGCTTGCGCTTTGGTGCAGCTAGATTTGTTGCCGGAGAAACAATAGATTTAGCTGTAAAAAAAATCAAAGAGCTAAATGCAAAGGGCCTCGCGGTCACCATCGATTATCTTGGTGAATTCGTTGACAGTATAGAAGAGGCGAATCTTATGGCTGACGGTTCAATTGAAGCAATCAAAGCAATTGGTAGAGAAAAGCTAAATGCACAATTATCCTTAAAAATGACCTCAATGGGATTGGATATTTCAGATGAGGTCGTTATGAATAATATGCGACGAATCCTTGATGTCGCAAAAGAAAATGATGTCTTCGTAACGATTGACATGGAAGACTACTCACGATGCGCAAAGACAATTGAAATTTTTAAAGAACTACGAAAAGATTACGATAATGTTGGAACTGTAATCCAAGCTTATCTATATCGGACTGTCCAAGATATAGAAGACTTAAACGAATATCATCCAAATCTTCGTCTTGTAAAAGGTGCTTATAAAGAATCACCAGAAGTAGCATTTCCTGACAAGAAAGACGTCGATGAGAACTTTAAGAAAATCATTAAAATGCATTTGTTGAACGGAAACTATACAGCAGTTGCTTCACATGATGAGGCCATGATCCAATATACGAAGGAATTAGTAAAGGAACATAAAATAAGTCATGACCAATTTGAGTTTCAAATGCTCTACGGGATTCGATCAGAACGCCATGAGGAACTTGTAAAAGAAGGATATACAATGCGCGTGTATGTACCGTATGGAACGGACTGGTATGGCTATTTCATGAGACGTCTAGCAGAACGGCCAGCAAATGTAGCGTTTGTATTAAAAGGGGTTCTTGGGAAGTAGGTTAAATAGAAGCAGTGCTAGGGAAACAAAGTGTGTTTTCTAGCACTGCTTTTTTGTTTGCTTCAAGATTATGAAGAGACTACAGGGTTTGAACGGATGAAGGGGATGGGGGTAGAATATTTGTTGCAAATTGCCTGTCATTGAAGTGACGAAGGGGATTGGGTTGAAATATTTATTGCGAATTCTCTTTTATTGAGGTGATGAAGGGGATTGAGGCGAAGTATATGCTGCGAATTGTCTTTCATTGAGGTAATGAAGGGGATTGGGGTTAAATATTTGTTACAAAAACCCTTTCATCGAGGTAATTAAGGGGATTGGGGTTAAGTATTTGTTGCCCAACCCTCTTCATCGATGTGATGAAGGGGATTGGGGTTAAGTATTTGTTGCCCAACCCTCTTCATCGAGGTAATGAAGGGGATTGCGCTGAGGTATTTGTTGCCCAACCCTCTTCATCGAGGTGATGAAGGGGATTGGGGTTAAGTATTTGTTGCTCAACCCTCTTCATCGAGGTAATGAAGGGGATTAGACTGAAGTATTTGTTGCCCAACACTCTTCATCAAGGTGATGAAGGGGATTAGGCTGAAGTATTTGTTGCCCAACCTTCTTCATCGAGGTGATGAAGGGGATTGGGGTTAAGTATTTGTTGCCCAACCCTCTTCATCGAGGTGATGAAGAGGTGGATAGGTTACACTTAGCTGGACAAAAAAATTAAGGGCTAGCAGACTGATAGAGAATTAAGTATATCAACTATAA
>NZ_JBPFDQ010000174.1:0-2593 GCF_059415045.1 Ferdinandcohnia sp. SAFN-114
GACCTGGAAAGGTCCGTCAGAGAAGGTAACAACCCTGTAGTCGAAACTTCGTTCTCTCTTGAGTGGATCCTGAGTACGGCGGGACACGAGAAATCCCGTCGGAAGCTGGGAGGACCATCTCCCAAGGCTAAATACTCCCTAGTGACCGATAGTGAACCAGTACCGTGAGGGAAAGGTGAAAAGCACCCCGGGAGGGGAGTGAAATAGAACCTGAAACCGTGTGCCTACAAGTAGTCAAAGCACATTTATGTGTGATGGCGTGCCTTTTGTAGAATGAACCGGCGAGTTACGATCCCGTGCAAGGTTAAGTTGAAGAGACGGAGCCGCAGCGAAAGCGAGTCTGAATAGGGCGAAATAGTACGTGGTCGTAGACCCGAAACCAGGTGATCTACCCATGTCCAGGGTGAAGTTCAGGTAACACTGAATGGAGGCCCGAACCCACGCACGTTGAAAAGTGCGGGGATGAGGTGTGGGTAGCGGAGAAATTCCAATCGAACTTGGAGATAGCTGGTTCTCTCCGAAATAGCTTTAGGGCTAGCCTCGAGTATAGAGTCTTGGAGGTAGAGCACTGATTGGACTAGGGGCCCTCATCGGGTTACCGAATTCAGTCAAACTCCGAATGCCAAAGACTTGATTCTCGGGAGTCAGACTGCGAGTGATAAGATCCGTAGTCAAGAGGGAAACAGCCCAGACCACCAGCTAAGGTCCCAAAGTATACGTTAAGTGGAAAAGGATGTGGAGTTGCTTAGACAACCAGGATGTTGGCTTAGAAGCAGCCACCATTTAAAGAGTGCGTAATAGCTCACTGGTCGAGTGACTCTGCGCCGAAAATGTACCGGGGCTAAACGTATCACCGAAGCTGTGGATTGTTCTTACGAACAATGGTAGGAGAGCGTTCTAAGTGCCGTGAAGTCAGACCGTGAGGACTGGTGGAGCGCTTAGAAGTGAGAATGCCGGTATGAGTAGCGAAAGATGGGTGAGAATCCCATCCACCGAATGCCTAAGGTTTCCTGAGGAAGGCTCGTCCGCTCAGGGTTAGTCGGGACCTAAGCCGAGGCTGAAAAGCGTAGGCGATGGACAACAGGTTGATATTCCTGTACCACCTCTTTACCGTTTGAGCGATGGAGGGACGCAGGAGGATAGGGTAAGCGCACTGTTGGATATGTGCGTCCAAGCAGTTAGACTGGTAAGTAGGCAAATCCGCTTACCGTAAGGTTGAGCTGTGATGGCGAGGGAAATATAGTACCGAAGTTCCTGATTCCACACTGCCAAGAAAAGCTTCTAGCGAGGTAAATGGTGCCCGTACCGCAAACCGACACAGGTAGGCGAGGAGAGAATCCTAAGGTGATCGAGAGAACTCTCGTTAAGGAACTCGGCAAAATGACCCCGTAACTTCGGGAGAAGGGGTGCTTTTTAGGGTGCATAGCCCTGAAGAGCCGCAGTGAATAGGCCCAGGCGACTGTTTAGCAAAAACACAGGTCTCTGCGAAGCCGCAAGGCGAAGTATAGGGGCTGACACCTGCCCGGTGCTGGAAGGTTAAGAGGAGGGGTTAGCGCAAGCGAAGCTCTGAATCGAAGCCCCAGTAAACGGCGGCCGTAACTATAACGGTCCTAAGGTAGCGAAATTCCTTGTCAGGTAAGTTCTGACCCGCACGAAAGGTGTAACGATCTGGGCACTGTCTCAACGAGAGACTCGGTGAAATTATAGTACCTGTGAAGATGCAGGTTACCCGCGACAGGACGGAAAGACCCCGTGGAGCTTTACTGCAGCCTGATATTGAATTTTGGTACAGCTTGTACAGGATAGGTAGGAGCCTTGGAAGCCGGAGCGCCAGCTTCGGTGGAGGCATCGGTGGGATACTACCCTGGCTGTATTGAAATTCTAACCCGAAGGCCTTATCGGCCTTGGAGACAGTGTCAGGTGGGCAGTTTGACTGGGGCGGTCGCCTCCTAAAAAGTAACGGAGGCGCCCAAAGGTTCCCTCAGAATGGTTGGAAATCATTCGTAGAGTGTAAAGGCACAAGGGAGCTTGACTGCGAGACCTACAAGTCGAGCAGGGACGAAAGTCGGGCTTAGTGATCCGGTGGTTCCGCATGGAAGGGCCATCGCTCAACGGATAAAAGCTACCCCGGGGATAACAGGCTTATCTCCCCCAAGAGTCCACATCGACGGGGAGGTTTGGCACCTCGATGTCGGCTCATCGCATCCTGGGGCTGTAGTCGGTCCCAAGGGTTGGGCTGTTCGCCCATTAAAGCGGTACGCGAGCTGGGTTCAGAACGTCGTGAGACAGTTCGGTCCCTATCCGTCGTGGGCGTAGGAAATTTGAGAGGAGCTGTCCTTAGTACGAGAGGACCGGGATGGACACACCGCTGGTGTACCAGTTGTTCTGCCAAGGGCATAGCTGGGTAGCTATGTGTGGAAGGGATAAGTGCTGAAAGCATCTAAGCATGAAGCCCCCCTCAAGATGAGATTTCCCATAGTGTTAAACTAGTAAGATCCCTCGAAGATGACGAGGTTGATAGGTCAGAGGTGGAAGCATGGTGACATGTGCAGCTGACTGATACTAATCGATCGAGGACTTAACCAAAATACTT
>NZ_JBPFDQ010000175.1:0-2329 GCF_059415045.1 Ferdinandcohnia sp. SAFN-114
TGTTTTTTCTGCCTATCACTTTTAGGTCGTTTTAGCCATTTAAAGTATCCACTTTTGGAAACTCCCAGAACGCTGCATATTTCCCATCCTGCATTTGAAGTGGCTTTCGATAACTTAATAGATAGAATAAATAATGGGAGTAAGAATTCGATCATTTTAGTATTCGGTCCATCGGGAGCAGGCAAGTCGAAGTTAATTGAAAAAGTACAAGAAAGGCTGTTTGAAGATAATTTCGAATTGTATCAAAAGGATAGGGGATTAATACCAATTCTTGCTATAGAAGCAGTACCACCTGATTCAGGAAGTTTCGATTGGAAGGACTTTTACTATAGATGTTTAGTGGAGGCCGATGAAACTTTAATTGATTATAAAATTTATATAAATGAAAAGGAAGGAAAAAAGAAACTGAAAAATGATGCAAAGGCCGCTCTGAGAAGATCTTTGGAAAATTTTTTAAAACTTAGGAAGCCATTAGCTTTTTTTATTGATGAAGCACAACATATAACCATGACTATCAACAGTAGAAATTTAAAAAATCAGATTAACATTTTAAAATCATTAGCCAATGTAACAAATGTACCTATAGTTCTTTCTGGCAACTATGATTTGCTAACATATAGAGACCTAAATGGTCAAACTATTAGAAGAGGGACAGATGTTCATTTAAGAAGGTACCAATCAAACAATAAAAATGATCTTAAATCTTTTGTTAATGTATTATTAGCATTTCAACAGCATCTTCCATTAGCGGAAGAACCAAATTTAATCAATAATTGGGATTATTTTTACAGTCGAACCATTGGCTGTATTGGAATACTTAAAGATTGGTTATATCTTACCTATCAGGTTACTACTACTAATAATTCTAATGTTACGACGTTAGAAATTGATGATTTCAAAAAGCATGAGCTTCCTCCAGGAAAAAGTATAAAATTATTAAATGAAGCAACACTGGGTGAAACACAATTAGAAGAGTCCATAAATCAAGAAGAAGAATTATATATTGAATTAGGTCTGATCGATAAATATGAAGAGACTGCTGATAATGAAGAAAATGATCCAAAGAAAAATATGAAGAATAATAAACCGGGTGAAAGAAATCCACAAAGGGATAAAGTCGGAATTGACCAGATGGATAAAGCGGAATAATAAATACATGTTCCTGATAAGAAAATCCGATTATACAAGTCGGGTTTTCTTACATATGAGATGTTTATAAGTAAAAACTTTTAAGGAAGGTAGAGAAGACAATGGAAAATTTACTGAAAGATTTACCACCAAGGAGTTTTCTTTATAATTTACCTCCAATAGGAATTAGGACAATTCAGGTAGAAAGTATGACAAGTTATGTATCAAGGCTGATAAATGCTCATAACTTAAATTCTGGAGTATTTTTTAGTAAAATCATTTACCCAAAAATGGGTAAAGTTGATGTTCCACGCGATGGAATTATACCTAAAAAATCTTGTACATTTAATAACTATCATCAAAAATCTAAAGAATTAGTAAGTGTACTTTCAGACCTTACTACTATTAATAATCTAGAAATGCATACATTGTTAGATTATAGTAATTTCCTAGCAAACTATGAAGTACGTTCTAATAAATTTTGGTGTCCTTTTTGTTATCAAGATTCTAATGATAATAATATTCCAGTATATGATAAGTTGTTATGGGTTTTTAATGATGTAGAACTTTGTTTAGAACATAATTTCAGACTTATATGTTGTTGTCCAACATGTAAAACTAATCAATTTCATATTTCTAGAAATAACATTATGGGTTATTGTTTTAAATGTGGTTCTTGGCTTGGTTATAGTAAATCAAATTCAACGGAAAATATCCCTACTGAATATTTTCATTGGCAAGAATGGACTATAAAGAATATTGGTGATTTATTATCTTTAACTAAGATTGAAAGAAGAGAAACTGATAGAATCTGGGCTTCCTATAAAGATAGAATTAAAGAGTATATTAGTAGAGTTACTGATAATTATCTGATAACTAGTGATGAGCTCTTTAAACTCGCCAAAGTACCGAAAAGAGCTAAGTATGATTGGGAAAAGGGAAAGCGTAGAGCAAGCCTAAGTTCATTGTTGAAATTATGTTATGTGACTAGTACCCCTTTAAAAAAGTTTTTACTTATGGATTTAGAATTAGAAAAAGATTTAAAACCACTCCCAAATTTTATTTATTCAAACACACTTCATAAAACACAAAGAAAATATGATATTGATGAACTACGACAAGAAATTGATGCTAGACTAAAAAGTAGACACAGATTGTTATAATAAATATATCAACTATAACGAGGTGTGTCTGTATGGCA
>NZ_JBPFDQ010000176.1:0-2291 GCF_059415045.1 Ferdinandcohnia sp. SAFN-114
TATTATGCAGAAAATTCGTCAAAAGTGTACATATTTAAACAATCACTTTTGTACATTCTTAGGTTAGCATTTATAGACGTCTTTTAAATACGTTAAGAACAAAGAAGGGAGAAGATAATTTGAAAAAGAAAAGACGGAACTTTAAGTACTCAGGTACTGCCGTTAATCAACCTGGGAATACACAAAGGGCTGAAAAGGTGCAAGTCCACACGAGCCAAAAAAAACCGGTATCAATTACTAAATCCGGTGGTTGTGGATGTGGAAAAAAACTAAAAAGGAAAGACTAGTAAAAAAGCGGTTGACGCCAAAAAGTACAACTTTTTGGCGTCAACCTTCTTTTTTTAAAAAAATTACGGATATTGAATGTGCACTAAAAGCTAGGCTGGACACTCTTTTATAAAAGTTTAAAAAAGTAAAAGCCTTTATTGATTAAGATTCTGAATTGTTGCAAGGACGTATGGGTTTCTGCATTCTCTTAGTTCATCACGACATTCTTCTCTTTCTTGACGTGCTGTTCGTAAATCATCTCTACATTCTCTAAGTTCATTTCTTCTTACCCTAAGCTCAGCACGGGCAGCTCTTAGTTCTTCTCGACAATGCTCGAAAGTATGAGCCAATGTTATTCCTCCTTTTCAATTATAATAAATTTAGTTCATGGTCTATGCCCCTCGACATTCACGTAAATTATCGCGGCAATCTCTTAGGTCATTTCGTACATCTTCTCGTTTAACTCTACATTCCACAATATTATTGTTTGTTTCTACTATATTTGCCTGTGTTTCCGCTAGCTTTTGTTGACATTCCTGTAATGTTTGAGCCATTACCATAATCCCTCCTTTTATTTTAATAAAAGGATAAAAAATCCTTCTTAGATTTTATATGCTATTACCGTATATATGGGTTGGACTAAAATATTAATTTTATAAAAAATATTTAAAAATAGGTCAATATCCTATTCGAAAATTAAAATCCTATCTTTATAAAAAATATATTATTTAATAAGCTGATAGTTATTACTGGAAAGGGGGGAATTGGCATATTGATGTAAGAAATATTGATTTAATTGTTCACAATCCAATGGTAGTAAGCATATTAAGAAAATTTTCTTTATAGACGAGTGGATTAAATTTTTTATTTACATATAGGAAAGCTTCTTTCCTTAATCGATTTCTCAAATCCTCATTGTAGAGTAGTTCTTTAGCTTCTAATACCACAGTTTGTAAATCATCATGTGGCATAATTTTTCCTGTTTTATTATGATGTACAAAGCTCTTAATTCCATCTGAATCCGTACAAAGAACTGGGCAATTACAACTCATGGCCTCAATAACCGCATAGCCAAATCCTTCTTTTTTGGAGGTTGAGCATAGAAAACCTCCCGATTCTCCAATCATCGAGTAATATTCTGGCATTTTATCATAAGAAATATTGTAGTGCGAAAGGAGGTGTTTTTTTAAATTTAATTTTTCTAGCCATTTTTTAAAGCGAATCCTTTCTAATTTATCTGCCGTTGTTGGATCTTCAAACATCCAAAGCTCAATAGATTGATTATCCCTGATTAGTTCAGCACCAAGTTGTAAAAATAGTTTCCAATTTTTATTGGGTTCAATTCTTCCAACCCAACCAATTATTGTTTTTTGCGGTTTTGGAAGTTGGAGATACGTAAAGGAAGTTGTATTAATGCAATTATGAAAGCTAAATTTTTGTACTGAGGGAAAGTGAAAGTCAATTAGATTTTGTAAATGGGGTGTTCGTGGAAACATGATACCATCTACCTGTCCAATAATATGTTTTTTGGCAAGTTCTAATAAATTATTAATTTCTGTCCCAAACCCTTGTATATCGTAAATGAGCTTCCCGTTATAACCTAAACGACGTAATCTTAAAACAAACAAATAATCTAGTATAACGACCACCAAATCATATTGTTCCCTTTCAATGATTTCCTTAATTTTCTCATCGTCATTTGTAATGAATGTTTTTGTCCCTTTCATGTTTTTAATACCAGCACCACCTGTTAAATATAAAAAATGACAATCGAAGTCTTTGCTTTGTAGAGCTTGAAAGCGTTGTAAATTTAATGTGACAATGCCGCCAGTACCAAGGTGAAAAGTAAATAGTATTTTCAATGTATCAACCTTCTTTCCTTTTTTTAATGATGATTTTAAAAGCATAATCATAAAAGATATTTTGATAATGATACCTGTTGTAAAATTTTGATACTATGTCAAGAAAATAGACACAGATTTTTCTACCGCGCTTTCGCTTGGTAGCCTTCATAAAAAAGTTTA
>NZ_JBPFDQ010000177.1:0-2286 GCF_059415045.1 Ferdinandcohnia sp. SAFN-114
AGTGACCGAAATCAAATGCCCAAGAACTTATAATTTTAGAATAATAGATTAAACATGTATTTTCAATGAATGTTAATTAAAATAGTGCGAAGGTAGTATTCTTATAAATACTGAGGCTTAGAATTACGACGCACTACGAAGAAAATATGAAGTGAAACACATTCTTAACTAACTGCAGTTTAGTTCAACAACTATTCCTACATCACGAGATAGGTTCTGAATGCTTTTTAGGAAATAAAAAACCATCTACATACTAAAAAAATATAGATGGTGTATGTAAAATATTCTTTTTAAGGTTGGCAACATAAATTTCCTTCGCCATTTTCGAGAGCAGATTTTAGACTATTAAGAACTCCTGACCAAGCCATTTGGTGCCACTTGATTGCTTCGGTCCAGTCCGCATTATCTTTAAATCCAATATGTTTAACAATAACTTTGGTAGAATCCTCATTGATTGATTTGAAACTTACATTAACATTTGTTAATTCATTTTCATTGTTCATTAAAGTCTCAAATTGGTCTGGTCCTTTCCAAGTAAAATGTAGCTCCTTTTCATTAATAAGTTTTGTGATTTTACAACCCTTCGTATTCATACCCTCACTATTTCCAGGTATAAAGTAAAGTTCATATGCACCACCTTCTTTAGCTTCTACAACAGTTTCAGGTGCAAACCATTCAGAAACTCTTTCAGAAATTGTCCAGGCAAACCATACTAAATTTAATGGTGCATTAATTGTTACCTCTTTAATAATAGTTTTATCATTTGTAGTGGTTGTCAAAAGAACCTCTCCTTCTGTAAAATAATTACGCTTTAATATTATCATTATTAAAAAAATTCCGAAAGAATAATTTGGACGTATGTTTCATAACCTTATTAAACTATCGGGTGCGATGATCCAAGAAGGATTATCGCTTATTTTTTGTTTCCAAATAAATACATTAGAACGTACATTCGTGTTATAATTTCTTTATAAAGTTATCTAGGAGGAGAATAATGAAATTAAAAAATATCAAAATTGAAGAACGAATGGAACATTATAATGTAAACGGTTTAAGTATTGCATTGTTCGAAGAAGGTCAAATCAGAGGAACAGTAAACTATGGTTTACTTGAAGTAAATAGTGATAGAAAGGTAAATGATGATTCTATTTTTAGTGCGTGTTCCATTAGTAAATTCTTAACTGGAATAATAGCAATAAAGTTACTAGAAGAAGGGCATCTTGATTTAGATGAAAATGTAAATGAAAGACTTGTTACTTGGAAAGTGCCTGAAAATGAATATACAAAAAATAAAAAAGTTACTTTAAGAAACTTGCTTAGTCATCAATCTGGAATCAAGGACCCTGAAGGTAGTTTTTTAGAACTAAATTCAGATATAGGTTTTCCTTCGATGGTTGAATTGTTAGAGGGAAAATCCCATTATTGTAAGGTTCCTATTGAAGTTCAATTCGAGCCAGAGAGTGAATTCCATTATTCAGATGCAGGCTATTGTATTCTTCAGCAACTAATAGAAGATGTAACGAAAAAGCAGTTTTATCAAGTGGTAAATGAGTTCATATTTGAACCACTAGGAATGAAAAATAGCCAATTAAATACAACAATGTCGGAAGTGGATAGAGATAACTTTTCTTGCGGTCATAACAAAAACGGGGAATTAGTAGATGGAAAACATCCTATATATCCTTATCCAGCAGCTTCTGGACTATGGACAACTTCTTTGGATTTAGCTGAATTAGTTCTTGAGTTAATGAATGCAGTAAAAGGAAAAAGTAAGCTGGGTATTTCGGAAAGTTTAGCAAAAGAAATGATAACCCCGCAAAGAGGTAAAAGCTGGACTGGATTAGGTGTGTTTCTTGAAGGCTCCGAAAAAGAACTAGAAATAACATCACTCGGTTGGGGAGTAGGTTTTCAATGTATGATGGTGGCACATCCACACTTGGAAAAAGGTGCCGTTATTATGACGAATGCAGAATTAGGCGTTCATCAATTGGAAGGGATTATTGGAGAGATATATAAATCTCTTCTATCTTAAAAAAACGTTAGTTTTTTAAAAAGACCGTGTTAAGCTATTAAATGTCTTATTGAACTAACGGGTGCGTTAGTTCAACAACAACCAACATCGTTGTTGTGGTAAATGAGGTCATTTGTTGTACAAAAAAGGATAGATGAATACAGGTATTTTAATCCTGTCCATCTATCCTCTCTTTTGGTTTATAAAATGTGTGATATTTTATTTGGTTACTTAATTTTAAATGATTTTAAACATTTTCTTGACTTTTAATAAAA
>NZ_JBPFDQ010000178.1:0-2213 GCF_059415045.1 Ferdinandcohnia sp. SAFN-114
TTAAACTTTTTTATGAAGGCTACCAAGCGAAAGCGCGGTAGAAAAATCTGTGTCTATTTTCTTGACATAGTATCAATCTTACGAAAATTATATTTCGAATTAGTAGTTGATAAAGACAAATAAATAAATTTCTGTCTCAGAGAAAGTCCTAAAGGGGTGTTTTGAGATGCATTTCTTGAGATATAAAGAACGGCACTCAATGAAATAACAAGTAATAATATAATATGAACGTTTGTTAACATATTAGGACGTTCTCTTTTGAAAAAGGAATTGATAAAAACAGGTATAGAAGCAGTGTATTTCACTTCAGAAATAACACTGCTTTTTTGTGTTTATATAGAACTTTTATAATCAAATTAATTGAAGACTTATTGCACTAGCGAAATTGGATTTTTACCAGCAGCCTAGATTTAATGGTAAAGTGACGGAGTAGAACCGAATGATGAGGATATAAGAAATTTATATAAAATACGGTTCTGGTGAATTAACTTCTTTATTTTTACTGTAGAAATAAATGGCTTCGATTAAAAAAGCGTACAATGTTATTTACTTTTGGGTTATTGTTCGATAATTAATGTATGAAATATGAAATTTAGTAATAAAGAAGAATAAAAAAATAAGGAATCGTTAACATTAAGGTTAGGATTCAGGCAATAGCATAAGGCTACATCAGATTAATTAAAGTTTTGGCATAGATAGCTGAGACAAAATTAGTTCTACTTTTCATTGTTTGAAAGCGGTTTACTTCCTAAGATTAATATATAGGTATTATGATTTTGAAAGGAAGTGGGTCAAATGACTCAACAAGATAGAGGGATTAAAGTTGGCGTGCAGAAATTCGGTAACTTTTTAAGCTCCATGGTTATGCCGAATATTGGAGCATTTATAGCATGGGGGTTAATTACAGCTCTTTTTATTGAAGCAGGATGGTTTCCAAATGAGGAATTGGCTTCATTAGTGGACCCAATGGTAAAATATTTGTTACCATTATTAATCGGTTACACTGGCGGTAAACTTATTTATGACGCTCGCGGTGGTGTCGTTGGTGCGATTGCAACAATGGGTGTCATTGTTGGAGCAGAAATACCAATGTTCCTTGGAGCCATGATCATGGGTCCGATTGGTGGATGGGTCATCAAAAAGTTTGACTCGTTAATAGAAGGAAAAGTAAAAACTGGTTTTGAAATGTTAGTAAATAACTTTTCTTCCGGGATATTAGGTGGCATACTTGCTATTCTTTCATACTTGTTAGTAGGACCTGGAGTAAGTGTCCTTACGGGCTGGTTAGTGACTGGCGTAGAATGGATGTTAGGAGTAGGCGTTCTGCCATTAACAAGCATTTTAATTGAACCAGCAAAAATATTGTTCTTAAATAATGCAATAAATCATGGTGTTTTATCACCAATTGGGATAGAGCAGGTTAAACAAACTGGAGCATCGATCTTATTCCTGCTAGAAGCAAACCCTGGACCAGGTATCGGAGTTCTTTTAGCATATTGCTTCTTTGGAAGAGGAACAGCTAAGCAAACAGCGCCTGGTGCAAGTATCATCCATTTCTTTGGTGGGATTCATGAAATTTATTTCCCATATGTATTAATGAATCCTCTATTGTTTATTGCTGTTATACTAGGTGGAATAAGCGGAGTATTCACCTTATCTGTTCTTGGTGGTGGTTTAGTAGCTCCATCTTCACCTGGAAGTTTTCTAGCTATTCTTGCTGTAACGCCTGCTGGTAACTATTTTGCTAATATTGCGGGTGTAGTAGTAGCAGCACTAGTTTCACTTCTCATTTCTTCAATCATATTAAAAACAAGTAAAACAAAAGAAGGAAGCATTGAAGATGCATCGCAAAAAATGCAAGAGATGAAAGGGAAGAAAAGTAGTGTAGCAAGTGCATTAAGTGCAGAAGACGTGAACGGAGATTTCACATCTAAAGATATTGACCATATCATTTTTGCATGTGATGCGGGTATGGGTTCAAGTGCTATGGGAGCTTCTCTTCTAAGGAAAAAAGTAAAAGAAGCTGGATTAAATATGAAGGTTACGAACACAGCTATAAGCAACCTTCCAAGTGATGCAAAACTTGTTATTACACAAGAGGAACTAACTCCACGTGCAAAACAAAAAGTACCAAATGCATTGAACTGACCTAGCCAAATGAGACATATATAAAACACCTATCCATATTAAATTTAACACTTTTTCATTAATTT
>NZ_JBPFDQ010000179.1:0-2202 GCF_059415045.1 Ferdinandcohnia sp. SAFN-114
TTCTGTAGTAATTTAACTGATTTATTACCTCATTTAATACACTACATACTGGGGACTCTAAGTGCTTTACTTACTTAGTTTTAAGCAAAAAATATTTGAATGATTTCTTTAATGAATTATAATTGTATTATCAATGTACCTTTGACTTAAACGTGGGATCACTAATTTAGTGGAACTCTACCGTTAGTTTGAGGACATTGTTTTTTTATTGCCAAAAGTGCTGTAAAATATAATTGTGCAGTGACCTTTAAATGATTCTACCTTTAGAGTTGGGGCTAAAATTCTAGACCTCTTATATTGGTGTGAGGCACTCCACTATTTTAGTGGCACTGCACTTAAATTACATAATTATTTAATAAAATCCTGTCATTTTTTCAGGATTTTTTTGTTTTTTTAGGAGGAATTCATAGATTTTTGTCGTATATAAATTTTTGTTAATAGACTATATTGAGTAATCTATAAAAACAATATCATATTAAGCAGTTGAAACTCTACCGTTGGTTGGAGCTAGGAAACTAGACTCTTGTGTTAAACATGAGATTTAATATCTGGCGATATAATCCTGACATACTACACTGGGCATAAAGCTCTAACAGAAACTTGGATAGTCAGATATGTCATACTGCATCTAGGAGGAGAAATGATGAAAGATACCATTACTCCATTTAGTTATGGAAATGACACGCAAAATGACCACCAAACTAAGCGTAAGTTTTATCAATTTTATGTTGGTATTGATATAGGAGCGAGTTTTCACGTTGCTTCCTGTATTCCATTTGATGCGTTCTTAGATCCAAAAGGCATTGCCTGGAAACGAACGAAGACAATGAAATTCAACTCAGATAGTGCTGGAATCGCTGAATTTTTAAAGGCTTTAGAGAAGATTGAAAAACAATTTTCTCTTACAAAAAAAGATTTTTTAATTCTATTAGAACCAACTGGAGGACACTATTCTTACCTTGTCCAACAGGTGTTATTAAACGAAGGCTATGAGCTGTTTCAAGTTGAGAATAGAGCTGTTGGTGAATTTCGCAAAAATAACCTAGGTATCTCTGAAAAGACTGATTCAATGGATGCCAAAGTAATGTCATATATGGGATGGCATAAGCAGTTACACCCGCATATGCAGGGTGTATCACTTATTAGACCGCAATCTGTTCTCCAATCTTTGTTTAGAACAGTAATGCGTGATCGTTGGTATTTAAATGTGCAGTTGACACGCAGAAAAAACCAGGTGCAACAACTTTTAAAAGTAACTCACCCAGATTTAAATAAGGCGTTTAAAAGTCTATCAAGCCCATCTGTGATGAGATTAGTCTTACAGTATCCTACTGGGCTTCATATGAAAGAAGCTACGGCTGAAGAAATATATGAAACTTTAATTAAAGCTGGAGCAAAGGGAGTAGCAAAAAGAGCAGCAAATACCTTGGCTAAAGTTATGCCAAATACGATTGCGGTACCCGCCGAACATCTTGTAGAAAGGCAAAAATGGGTTATAGAAGAAGCCTTACGGCTTGAAGAGAGTATAAAACTTATTGATCAAGAGATTAATACACTACTATGGGGAAATCCAGAAAAGGGTGTTGAGCCACATCCATACACTGAGATTCTTATGTCCCTACCCTTCATAAGTGAAAATATAGCTTGTACATTAATTGGGGTAATAGGTGATATTGAACGATTTAGGACATATAAAGAGTTTAAAAAATATCTTGGAGTTTCAGCAGAAAATAAGCAATCAGGAACATCTGTAACTGGTACAAGGCAAACTTACAGCGGTGTACGAGATGCCAGGAGAGTTCTATATCAAATAGCTTTAATCGTTTTAGCAAACGGTCAAAAGCACCCTACCGTCTTCAAAGTATATTATGACCGAAAGGTTAACGAAGGAATGAATAAGAAAAAGGCCATTGGTCATCTTTGTGGTAAAATAGCGGCTCTTATTTATACAGTTCTAAAAAACAAAAAGATATACGATCCGGTAATCCACGCTAAGGCTTGCGGTATTAAAATGGATAATCTTTATTTGAAAAATCCATCAAAAGAACCTCAACTTTTATCTAACAATAAAAATTAGGCTTATTTTCAACAAAATCCTAAGTCTATTAAAAACACAAAATCGCCTAATATTAAACAAAAAAATAGGCGATTTTGTGTTTTTAGGAATTAGCATTAATTTATTAAAGCACTACACTACATTTA
>NZ_JBPFDQ010000180.1:0-2167 GCF_059415045.1 Ferdinandcohnia sp. SAFN-114
AGGAATAGATGACTTGTTGCTTAATTGTAAGATTCCCCACTTTAAACGATTATTTTAATGTAATTTTTCATAATTAATCGGAATCTGTTCATAATTCTCCGGAATGAATTTCATAATTTACTGAAAAAGTGTGAAGTAAAAAAATATTGATTAAAAAAGAGAAACGGCTTATGACGTTTCTCTTTTGCTAAGGAGAAAAATAATTTTGATGAAATTATTGTGTGTACCTACTCCTAAAGTTGATGAAAATATTTTCAGTTATGTTAATAGACTATCTCAAGCCAATAAATATGAAACTAATTCATGGATTCTAAACATGACTAATATTAAACATTATCATGGTCCTAGAAATTTACTTCCAATTAATTTTAATTTTGATTCATTCAAATCACTAACAAAATTACCTTTAGAAGAATTAATGAAATTTACTTTTTGGAAGGAGTATAACTTCCCTGAGGAAAAATATGATCATCTCAATTATTTATTGTTTAATAATTCTTTGATGGGCCAAAATTCCAAAGTTTGCCCTATATGTTTAGAAGAATTTAAACAAAACAACAAATTGTGGGATATTCGATTCTTATTAGCATGTCCAATACATAGATGTTTTCTTGTCTGTAAATGTAGTCATTGCAACAAAATTATAAGTCAGTATAGGAAAAGCTTTTTTCATTGTACCTGTGGATCGGACCTAAGAAATGAGAAAATTAAGGCATGTCGAGTCGAAAGTATTATTTTACCCCAAATTATTTATTATAGTTTTTATGGTGATGATAAATTTGAAACCTTTAATAACAACATACTTAATAAACTTGATCTGAAATATATAATTTTAATCTTTATATTCTTTATCAAATTGACTTTAAGAGATGAGACAAGATTAGGAAGTTCAGCAATACCTTTTGATCCTGGTGATTCTGAGTTTTCATTACTTATTGAGAAAATTTCTTTGATTTTTAAAGATTGGCCATATAATTTTCATTCGTATTTACAGGATTATGAAACGGCATTAAAAAGTAAACCAAAATATGATAGAGGAAGTTTGATAAATACGTTTGGGTACTTTTATATAGACTTATATGAAAAGTTTAACCACCCTGCTCTGAATTTTTTAAGAGAGGAATTTGAAAGGTATCTTGTGATTAATTGGGATAGAACCCAGCTTTCACATAGTAAATATATAAAATTTGACAAAAATAGTATCTCATATATATCTACAACTGAAGCGGGGAAGATCCTTGGAGTTCACCATTCACAAGTCAGAAAGTTAGTTTCATACGGCTACTTGCAAGCTAAAATGACTACGGATAGAAATCCTTACTTATTAATCTCTAGAGAAAGTATTGAAAAGTATATAGAGAATAAAAGTAATTATATAAATCGAAAAGAAACAAGTGGTTTATTAAATATTGACTATCAAACGGTGATAGAGTTGGAAAAGGATAATATTTTAAAGTTAAAAAGGGGTCCACAAATAGACGAAAGCTTAGAATACTTATATGATATTCAAAAGGTACATCAAATTCTTAATATTATTGAAAAGAGATGCCAAAGAAGCAGTAGAATGTTCTTTAATTTTGAGACAAAAAATACAATTGACATTATTTCAAGTACAAAGTTTGTAATTGGAACAAAACTTTCGGATATTCTAATATTAATAATAACAGGAGAACTTACACCGATTGGTAAGAATACAAAAGAAAAGGGATTAAAACAATATAGGTTAAGTACAGAACAAGTGAAAGAAAAAGTATATAAATATAAAATCAAAAAGCAAAATGGAGTATTTTCAATACCAGAGTTATCTCGGTTTTTAAGTATTGGTAGAAATTTATTATATAGGATTATTCAAAGTGGTTTCTTAAGGACATCAGAAGAAATGGATAAACCATTTATCTTGGTCGAGGATGCTATATACTTTAAGCAGAATTATATTACATTAGGTCAACTTAGTGATGTGTACTCGACAGATTATGAAAATGTTTTACAACTATTAAATCGATTTGAAGTTGTACCTGTTTTAGACAGTTTTTATAAGAAAAATAAGATTTACGAATTTTCAGACATCACATGTCTTCAATTAATGAAGTAGCATTCCTGTAATGGATGAAAATGAGATTTGAGAATAAAAATAACCTCTTGGTAGAATAAGAGTGTCCAACGCTTG
>NZ_JBPFDQ010000181.1:0-1966 GCF_059415045.1 Ferdinandcohnia sp. SAFN-114
CTCCTCGAATGTTTGTTCTTATCCTAATTATACAAAAGAAGGTTTCAAATATCAACATTTACCTTTAACAGAGCCAATATAAAAGTAACACTATCCTATGCTTAATAAAAATATCTTTACTACTTTTAAATATCCTTATACATAAAGACTTAAAACCTCTTTAAAGACGATTGAAGGATACCTAATAAGCAATTCAGAACTAATTGTTCTTTCTTCATTACCCTTCACAATAAGTATTGTTGAGGTATCCTCTTCTAATTTAATCGTTAGGTCATAGAAAGAGAACTGGTCCACATTTGAAGCATAATCAAGATTGTGATTATTCACTTGAACCTTAATTTCATCTGATATTCGTCTAAGCATTCTCCAAATAACTGTTTCTTGGTGATTTTTCATATATAGCTCAGGTAGTTCTTTAGCACTTGTTAACTGATTGAATGTTGTTATGATATTGGATGCAATTCCATACTTTACTGGTTTAATAATCTGTTTTGTCCTTTGCCAACCTATGATGTGGAAGATTATATCCCCATCCTCAGATGTAATTTTATCAATTCTTCCATAGTCCGCTATCCCATTTGGGATTCCAACTTCTGCTGTAGTATAAAGGGCAATATATTTTGATTCTTGCCACCCATTTTTTAAATTAATAGCAGGGATTTGAAATAATCTACCATGGATAAATCGCTTATATTTTTCTAGGCTTGAAACGGAACCAACTAAAACCCTTTCTACAAGGCTAGATTCCCATTCCTCCTTAGTACCACGTGGAAGAATTCCCTCCTTATTTATTTCCTCGGGACTTAACTCGATTAATCGTTCTACAAACTGCTCAACTAAATCAGTTGCTTGAGGTAAAAATGGCAAACCTCCAATATTAACTTGATTAATACTTTGGTAGAGAGGATGCTCTTGATATCCACTTTCATCTGCCCATGGGAACAACACATAGGCGCCAAAGGAAGTTCGTTCATATGGACCGTTATTCATATAAACTAGAGAGTCACGGTATCGATGCATAGTGTTTATATCATCTTCCAAGGGCCCAGGTGTTTGATAGCGTTTCTTATAAAAACTTCCCACTTGGGCATAATCTACACGGTATTTCGCATCGAACACATAATTGTATGTGAAATCTTTTCCTTTTTTCGAGATTGTCAGCATGGTATCTGGTTTTTGATTAATTGTTGGAAGGCCAGTCTCCGTTTTTTGATACGTTAGTGTTATTCGTTCCTTCGTAATGGGATGTTCAAATATACGTTCAGCTTTCTGGTTACTATCTAAATTCACAAATAGCCCATCCCGACTTAATTTAATGATATCTTGACTAATCATCGTATATTTTTTACTTAAAAGTTGTCCTAGTTTTAGATAAGTCCAATATTCGTACAGAGTAGCAACATCTTTTACAGACATTTGGTAGAATTTTGATTGAAGCATAAGCCCTTTCGTAACGGTAAGATACAGATGAAAGGCATCGCGGTACCCTGGTGCCATTTGAATTACTAAGCTCATAACAGACTTATCCAGCTTACCAATCTGTCTCCAAAATGGATTCCGGCATTTCAGCTCTAAGGTATCCTTCATTTTAGAAAGACGTCCCACTAGTTCAGCGTCCGGTTCTGTTTTCCACTTTGTATTATGATTGTAAAGAGTTAAAATTAAATCTTCTATCTTATCCATGAGGCGTGTCATCATCCATTTAACATATCGGTTTTCAAGTGTATCATACACTAACTCTTTTTTGATTTTCATTCCTTGAATTGGCATCATTGTTTTTCCATGAATGGAGATACCTTTTTCTACTTCGATGTATTGACTTTTAGTCTGTAAATACTTACGTGTGTAGGTATTGATTTTACCTAGCTGGTCTCCTCTTGCTTTTATATTATAAATGTCAATGATAAAATGTACATTTTCGCTCGTTTAAGGATGTACAATTTTGCTTCCCAACTATTTTTATGAA
>NZ_JBPFDQ010000182.1:0-1804 GCF_059415045.1 Ferdinandcohnia sp. SAFN-114
AGGAGCATTCCTGTAATAAAGAAATTTGAGAGTTGAAACAAAAAGAGCCCTCTTGGTATAGTACGAGGTGTCCGAAGCTGCAGCGCAAGGACCCTTAATTAAGTAACCAAGGAGGACTCACTAATGAATTATACACAAAATCAAAAAATCTCTCAAATTACTCAATCAACCCTTATTATTGGCATTGATGTTGCCAAGGACAAACACGTGGCACGTGCACAAGATGACAGAGGATTGGAGTTCGGGAAACGCTTAATCTTCGAAAATCGCATTCACGGATTCCAAAAACTATTAGATTGGATGGAACGACACAGAAAGCAAAATGGCAAGAACCACGTCATATTTGGTGTAGAACCTACAGGGCATTACTGGTTAAGTTTAGCTTATTTTCTAAGGGCTAAGGGTTATGACTTTGTTTTAGTTAACCCAATGCACGTTAAGAAAAGTAAAGAGCTTGATGATAACTCTCCCACCAAAAATGATACAAAAGATGCCAGAGTAATAGCACAGTTGATTAAGGATGGGCGATACTCCGTACCAAATCTCTTGGATGGCATTTATGCCGAATTAAGAGAAGGCGTCAAATTACGAGATCAGCTCACGAAACAACTGATGATTATTGAAGGGCGAATCCAAAACAATATTCAGCGTTATTTTCCCGAGTTCTTTGATGTCTTTGGAGACTGGGAAGGTAAAGCAGCTTTCTGTACGTTACGAATGTTTCCTTTTCCATCACAAATCAAAGAAATGACACCCGAGGAAGTATTGAAGAGTTGGAAACCATTTGTCCAACGAGGTGTAGGAATCAAACGTGCAACGAAACTTGTAGAAGCTGCGAAAAAAAGTATAGGTATTCAAATCGGCATTAAGTTTGCCAAGCGTGAATTAGAATGTCTACTGGAACAGTATGAGCTTTATAAGCAACAGTTGGAACAGTTAGACACGGAGCTAGAAACATTAGTTGAAAAGCTTCCAGGAGCGAAGCAGATGATGGATATTTCTGGGCTGGGCTCTACAACCATCGCTCTGTTTTTTGCAGAAGTAGGTGATATAACGAAATATAATCATCCTCAGCAATTAGTTAATCTAGCTGGACTCTCATTACGAGAGCACAGTTCAGGTAAATTTAAAGGTCAAACACGAATTACTAAAAGAGGACGAAGTCGTCTACGACGAGCCTTATATTTGGCTATTCGTCCACTTGTAGCTCATAACCCAATCTTTAAAGCTTTGCATAAATATTACACCACGAGATCTGAGCGTCCACTTAAGAAACAACAGTCACTTATTGCCTTGTGTTGTAAGTTATTACGGGTCTTGTTTGTCATTGGACAGAAACAATGTGAATTTGATGGATCAAAATTATTAAAAGGGTTAACACAAAACCTATCATTACAGGCTGCATAAGTCTTGATGAGTATAACTCCGAATCACTTTTAATTTCTCAAACAAACACCAATAGTGCAGAGTTGGAGCTTATTTTTACCATTCGGGCATGAGACCCAGCAAAGGAGCTTATCCAACCTCCACCTCATGGATACGCAGGACGAAGGAATGTATGGATTACAATCCGGAGAGACATGGGAGGGTTAGCGACCGTGATTTGCGTGGAGATTTCCTAGCACGGTTATACACTATCTACCAAATAAAACCAATTTGGTTGGTAGGATGTCCCCCAACCTGTAAATCATTTAAAGAAATACAATTAATATCCATTAATTTTGGTGTGTCAACTATTAGGTGGTTATGAAATTTTGAGAAAAAGAGAGTATTCGTGAGATAAATTAACTTTATAGAGGGAGGT
>NZ_JBPFDQ010000183.1:0-1792 GCF_059415045.1 Ferdinandcohnia sp. SAFN-114
AAAGGCAAGGGTGTCCGTGGCGACGCGGAATCTGAAGGAAGCCCAAGGCAAATCCTCGGTCTGAGGTACACGAATCACATTTGAGGTTTACGTTTCAGGACGAGTTTGCAAAACAAAACAAAGTCCAAAATATCCCCAGATGAACCGTAAATAAATGTGGCAGATATATGAGGAGAAAGTGAATGAACTTACCCTGGGAGGTCTCTTGGTATCCTGGAAAGGAACCCACTTAGTGATAAGTAGCTGAATCAAGAGAAGTCAGCTGATGTCATAGTATCAACCTTGCGGTTGAGAAGGACGGAACGAAAGGAGTGGCCATGTTAGACTACTTTACAAAGGAACGAAGACACAGCCAATCGTAAGACTACATTAGAGCTAGAAGGGCGGAAACCGACGAACTCTATTGTAGAGTGGAGTTCTCTTTGTGCAAAGTCAAGAACATGGGAACGATATGGAATATAATAACGAATTAATTGAGAGAATCATAAGCCGAGAGAACATGAATCGAGCCTTTCAGAAGGTAAAGAGAAACAAAGGAGCAGCAGGAGTCGATGAGAAAGATATAGAAGCTACTCGCCTTTATTTGAAAGAACACGGACAAGAAATCATTCGACTTATACGGGATGGGCAATACAAACCTCGAGCAGTTAGAAGGGTAGAAATCCCAAAACCTAACGGTGGTAAGCGTAATTTAGGAATCCCTACAGTAACCGATCGAGTTATCCAGCAAGGAATTATTCAGGTGCTGACCCCAATTTTCGAGAAACAATTTAGCCCTCATAGCTATGGATTTAGGCCTAATAAGAGTGCTCATCAGGCTATTGAGCAAGCTAGATTATACATCGAAGATGGGTACCAATATGTTGTAGATATGGACCTAGAAAAATTCTTTGATAAAGTACAACACGATAAATTAATGTCTATCGTAGCTAAGACCATTACTGATAAACCGACATTAAAACTTATACGTCGGTACTTACAAGCAGGAGTCTTGGAACATGGTGTTGTGTCTGTAAATAAAGAAGGTACTCCACAAGGAGGACCACTTAGTCCACTACTTAGCAATGTCATCTTAAATGAGTTGGATAAAGAACTTGAAAAACGAGGGCATAAATTTGTCCGTTACGCCGATGACTGCAACATATACGTGAAGAGTCAAAAAGCTGGTGAACGAGTTAAAAGCGGAATAACCGACTTCATAGAAAAGAAGCTAAAACTCAAGGTGAATGAAGAGAAAAGTGCGGTGGGAAAGCCCTTAGCACGTATATTCTTAGGGATGAGTTTCTACCGAAGTAAGGGAAAAGTCAGGGTGTACGTGCCAAAGAAATCTAAACAAAGGTTTGAAGGTAAGCTAAAGAAACTTACAAACCGCAATTGGGGAGTAAGTATGGAGTATCGCATTCAAAAGATAAACCGACTAATTCAAGGGTGGGGAAACTATTTCAAAATCGCTGATATAAAGAGATATACATATCTATTAGACGCACATATCAGAAGAAGATTGAGAGCCTGCCGATGGAAAGAATGGAAGAAAACGAGAACCAAATACCGAAACCTAAAGAAATTAGGCATCTACTCAAGAACTGCTTGGAAATGTGCAAACTCCCGAAAGGGATATTGGAGAACGTCTAATAATCCTGTCTTGGATTCAGCTATGAATAAAGAATACTGGTTGAAACAAGGACTGAAACAATTGAATCAAATTATTACATAAACTTTCGAACCGCCGTATACCGAACGGTACGTACGGTGGTGTGAGAGGTCGGCGCGGTAACGCGCCTCCTACTCGATT
>NZ_JBPFDQ010000184.1:0-1785 GCF_059415045.1 Ferdinandcohnia sp. SAFN-114
AATGGGACGGAGGGACAGGTCCCTGATATGAACGAAACTGTCAAGTTCCCCTCGAATCCCTAATTATAATTGCCGTTTTTTGGCGCACTTAAGAAGAGAAGCATTTTTGGGCTTCTTTTCTTTTTTATAAATGTTGGAGACATTTTATGTCTAGGGATTACCCTTCTCAGCTTACTGACTACTCCTCAATCTATGGATTGCCTGTCAAGTGCTCTCCTTGACTGGTAATCCATAGATTGAGACACTTTTTAAAGCTGAGAATTAAATTCCTCCTTTATTCAGAAGTTAAGAACACGGCACGAAGGCAAAAATCTAAGCTTCGGTAAGCACTCTGATATTCGTGGATTCTCACATTTTATCTTTCCGTATAAAGGATCTACCACCAACTCGTCACGTGCGTTAGCCTATTTAGACATAGCACAAAGGGACCACGTGGATTATCCTTTCCGGTGTTATACTTTGCCTTCGAGCCCTACTCTTAAAATCACATAATTTAACTGCAGTTTTTTATAAACGAATTTTTATAATAGATTAAGATTCAATTAAAACTCTAGAGTTTGTTTCTATTTCCTGCGTGACTGCCCAGATAAACCCAGCTAGTTCTCTTGCCACTGCCGTTACGACTTTCCCACTTTCTTTACCCCTTGATAATAATCGGAAATACTTTTTATGAAGACGATTTTGAGCTTTCCATGATATAGCTTGAACAACGGCCGACTGACCTTCTTGTCTTCTTTTTAATTCTCCTTTTACTGCAGGTTGATATCGATAACTCCAGGCTGCTTCTATCAGAAGACGGCGAACGTGTTTATTCCCTGTTTTCGTAATCTTACCTTGTCTTCGACTCTCACCACTAGAATATTCGCTTGGGATAAGACCTACATATGACATGAATTGTTTAGCCGAGGTAAATCTTTTAAAGGACCCAATCTCTGCCACTAAACTTGTGGCTGTAATAGTTGCCACACCTCTAAGCGATTGAAGTGCTTGAATTACAGGAGCGTGTAAACCTTCGGTTGCTTGGATATCTATTTCTTTCTCTAACCGTTTTATCCGTTGTTCGATCTCTTGAAGTTGATAGTAATATTCTTGGAATACAATTCTAGACGTAGAACGAGTAAATTTTAACTTGTTTAACCATTCCCGATACTTAAGGGTCCATTTGCGAACACCAGTAGGAGGCTTAATATTGTGTCTTAATAAAAACTTAGTGAGTCGATGTTTTGCCCTTAATTCATCCTCTTTGGCATCTTCACGAGCACGAACTAAATCTCGAAGAGCTTCATCGTCTTCAGTTGGTACATAAATAGATGTTAATTCACCAGCACGGAATAATTGAGCAAGCCTAACCGCATCCCTTCGGTCTGTTTTAATCCGTTCTCCTGGCTTAGAAGGGATTAGGGATGGTGCGATTACAAAACACTCTATTCCTAAACTTAAGAAGAAGCGGTACAATGGGTAACCTGTTGGGCCTGCTTCATAACATACCTTTATCTGTTTTTTATCTCCTAATTTCTTAACTAATTTTCTAATAGCCTCTAAAGAGTGTGGGATCATTCCATAATATCTAGGTGCGTCTCTTCCTTCTTCAGCAATCGCAACAGAAATTTTTTCCTTTGAAACGTCTAAACCTACGTATTTTATGGTATCCTTCATAATATAACTAGCTCCTTTCGTAATGTAGCTCTGATTTGGTTTGATTTTTTAATCTCCGTTAAACAGTCTAACCAAATTAACCTACGGGATTACGACAAGGGGCTAGTTTCGTTCATGTTAACTTGTCCC
>NZ_JBPFDQ010000185.1:0-1772 GCF_059415045.1 Ferdinandcohnia sp. SAFN-114
GAGGCTGGGACATAACTAGCTTCGAATAGTGATAAAGGAGAATTTGAGTGAACTCAAGTTCTCCTTTATCTATTTTTTGCTATTAATTTTCACACAATCTTATCTGTTGGCCGTGAATTTTCTTAAATTCACGGCCATTAATGCAAGGCCCATTTCATTCTCAACCTTCGATTTTCCACGTACAGAAAATCGAGTGAAATGCAAATTAGCCTTCAAGAATCCAAAAACTGGTTCTACATCAATCTTACGTTGACGATAGATGGCACCTGTTTTTTCTTCTGAAAGCTTCGCTCTCACATATTCTTTTTGATGTTCCCACTTCTCGTTCACCATTAACTTTCGATTATTACCTTCTTTAGCTTTTGTACAGGATGAACGGAATGGGCAGTCAGAACAGTCTTCGCATTCATATACTTTAAATCCCCGTTTAAAGCCTGTTCTATCCGTACGTTCAGATTGATATTTAAATGGAAGATGTCTGTGATTTGGACAAGTGTATGTATCCGTTTCTTCATCGTACTGCCAGTTGTCTGGGTTAAACTCATTTTGTTTATGTTTTTTCTTTTGTTCTTTCAGATACATATTATAGGTAATTAGAGCTTCTCGTTTACGCTTAGAAAGGATATCATCATAATTTTGTTCACTTCCGTAACCTGCATCTGCCACAATATGTTTCGGTAATTCGAAATAATATTTCTCGATTTGATCTAGAAATGGAATTAAAGTACGTGTATCTGTTGGATTTGAAAATAAACTATAGGCAAGCGCGTATTGACCTTCTGTTGCGATTTGTACATTATAACCAGCTTTCAATTGACCATTTTTCATATAATCCTCTTTCATTCGCATGAAAGTTGCATCATGGTCTGTTTTTGAATAACTATTACGTGTGCCAAAGATTTCAAAATCTCGTTGATATTTCTGAATCCGTATAATATAATCAGTCAGCTGCTTATGCACTTGCTTCGGATATTTTCGTTCACTTCTTAGTGCTTTTCTTTCTTCTACGCTCGATGATGTTTCAATTTTTTGGTCATATTCCGTAATGACTTCATTTACTTTTTCAACCATTTGGTCGAGTTCTTTAAGTGTTAATTGTTCATCATTGTCTCGTTCAATTTCAGGTAGGATTTCTTTTTCAAGTAATTCGTTGTACAGTTGATTTGATTTTTCAATTAAGTTCTTGTGGTATTTCTCAATCGCCTTTTTCCACACGAATGTAAATTTGTTCGCATTCGCCTCTATTTTTGTACCATCAATGAAAATGGCTTCTTGATTGATTAATTTCTCCTGTACTAGATGGCAACGGAATTGCACGAAACATTGTCGAATCAGTTCTATTGCTTCGGGGTGAACACGGAAACGATTAATGGTGCGATAACTCGGTTCATAACCTTGGGAAAGCCACATCATACGGATACTATCTTTTAAAAGCGCCTCGATTTTACGTCCAGAAAAGACAGACTGCGAATACGCACATAAGATAATTTTTAACATCATGCGTGGATGATAAGCAGGGCAACCTTCATTTCGAAGAAATGGTTCAAGTGCTTCAGCTGGAATACTTTCAACTAAGTTATGTACATGGAAGGCAATATCATTCTCTTGTAATTTTACTTCTAAATTTAAAGGCAAAATTAATTGATTCATGTTATAATCTTTAAACATAAGGACACTTCTTTCTGTTTGGATTTGGTGTGGTAACTTAATTTTAACAAAGAATGTCCTTATTTTTTATTTAAAAATAATCAAAGCCTGTGAAATTTTACTCA
>NZ_JBPFDQ010000186.1:0-1686 GCF_059415045.1 Ferdinandcohnia sp. SAFN-114
GGCTCTGTTAAAGGTAAATGTTGATATTTGAAACCTTCTTTTGTATAATTAGGATAAGAACAAACATTCGAGGAGGTCACAAGGTTGAGCAAAGCGTTCAGTAATCTATTAAAACATATCGACAAATTATCACACACAGAGAAAGAGCGTGTGTTTCAATGGGTAAAACGCTATGTTGAGCCTTCTTCCTCTGTTGGTGGTCGCCTAATTAATGAACTGAGAGAAACCCGTTTCAAAGAAGGTTTTCAATGCCCTCATTGTGCGTCTGAACATGTTGTTAGGTTCGGGAAACACAATGGTCGCCAACGCTATCGTTGTAAATGTTGTAGTAAGACATTTACTGATACAACTAATACAGTTCTTTATCGAACTCGAAAGGGCGATGAATGGATTACGTTTGTTGATTGTATGTTCAAAGGTTATTCCCTGCGAAAATCTGCTGAAATCGTAGGGGTTACTTGGGTTACACTTTTTTATTGGAGACACAAATTATTGAGTGCCTTAAAACAAATGGATTTTGAGCAATTTGAAGGTATCGTTGAAGTTGACGAGACCTATTTCCTATACTCCCAAAAAGGACAACGTGGCATTACTGACCGCAAACCTCGTAAGCGTGGTGGAAAATCCAAACATAGAGGCATTAGCCACGAACAAGTATGTGTTCTTGTTGCAAGAGACCGCACCAAAGCAACAGTATCAAAGGTCGCTTGTATGGGGCGTGTAGTGAAAACTAAAGTTGATAATATGATTGGCTCTAAACTGACACCTGACAATGTGCTTGTGACAGATGCTTGGAGAGCCTATAAAACCTATGCAAAGGAAAAAGGTTTAGAGCATTACCGAATTAAATCAGACGGTGGCAAACACGTTATTAAGGGTTTGTACCACATCCAAAATGTCAACGGTCTTCATTCTCGTATGAAACAATGGATAAACCGTTTTAAAGGCGTGGCTACAAAGTACCTTGACAATTACCTTGCTTGGTTCTTATTTGTGGATAGTCGAAGTAATGAAAGCACTAAACACAATATAAAAGAACTTTTATTAACATCATTTGTATTTGAAATGACGGATACTTATGATAGTTTGCGTCTTTCAAAATTCATTATCTAAATCTATTTATGTAAATTTATTAGGAGGTCTGTCCATTGAAAGTAGATACTTTGAATGTGAATTATCTAATTGACGGAAAAATCTCAGTCATACCAACAAATATGTTTTACGAACAATTAGATGAAGAAGAATTTCAAAACATTCGCTTTGAAGTCCAAGTGAATAATCACCAAATTCAATCTAAGTTATCCAGTTCTATTGAATATGCAGTAAAGTATTTACAGAAAGAACTTCCAGACAATATCAGTATCGCTTGTTGTCAATCTTGCCGACATGGTAACTTTAATCCATTCGGTGATTTAGAAAATGAGATATTCTGCTTAAAAGATAAGACTTTTCTCAATCGGGATGATGTGGTTGAAATCTTCTCCAAACAGGATAAATCTTTTGGTAGAAGGAGTAGAAAACTTCTTGATTTTTGTAAAAGTTATAAACCTATATCTGAGAATGAAAAATACACTTACAATGATTGGGGTTTAGAAGAATTATCTTAATTCAAATTACAAAAGTTAGGGAACCATTTAGGTATCCCTAATTTTATAATGAATATCAACATTAAAATTTAACACAGCC
>NZ_JBPFDQ010000187.1:0-1657 GCF_059415045.1 Ferdinandcohnia sp. SAFN-114
GGTACATGGCATAGAGTACAAATTATCGGATATTCTCTAACCATGAAAAGGACCGGGCTATGCCCGGTTTTTCTTATTCCGACCGACTTTAGTTGTTGAATCGATAGAGGTTAATGTTTTATAGAAAAAAACTTATTAAGAAACATGCACTAGAAAAAATATAAATCATATATAGGTGATATCCCGTTTGATGCTTAAGGAGGATATGATGATACCTATGTTACCTAGTGAAAAATATTTCGGTAATTTTGAACTGGTTTATCCATTTTATGGGGCTATGCCTACAGGTGTTACTGTTTCAGAAACCGGTCGTATTTTCATTTGCTTCCCGAAATGGGGAGACGATGTTAAATTTACGGTGGCGGAAATTGTTGAGGATAAATTGCAGCCTTATCCTAATTTACAAACCAATTTGGTTAACCCCGAGAATTTTACAAGGACTTTTATCAGTGTCCAAAGTGTAGTTGCTGATGGAAGGGGAACACTTTGGGTATTAGATACAGCTGCACCCAATTTTTCTGAACCTATTAAAGGGGGGGCAAAATTAGTCGCTGTTGATCTAGAAACGAATACAATAAGAAAAGTATATACCTTTACAGAAGATGTTGTCCTGCCTACAACTTATTTGAATGATGTCCGTTTTGATTTTCGTGTTGGAAAAGCAGGGTATGCTTATATAACGGATTCTTCTTCAACAGGACCAGGAGCTATAATCGTCGTAGATTTAGCAGATGGAAACGCCTTCAGACGGTTAAATGGGGCAAATTCAACTTCACCCGATCCCTATTTTATACCGAAAGTAGAAGGAAAAGTATTAATGAATCGAAATAAAGATGGCAGTACTTCTCCATTTAGACTGGCTTCTGACGGTATTGCGATTTCGCCTGATGGAAGGGTATTATTTTTTTGTCCACTAACCAGTCGTCATCTGTTCTCGATCACAACAGAAGCCCTGAGAGACAGAAGCATACCGGACATGGAATTACCTTATCATGTGGAGTATTGGGGAGAAAAAGGTGCATCTGATGGAATGATCACTGATGCAAAGGGAACTGTTTATGCTGGAGATTATGAACACAACTGTATCCGCAAGATATTGCCAAATGGCACAATGGAAACGATCATACATGACCCGAGAATGTTGTGGCCGGATACTTTTTCAATTGGTCCGGATCAATATTTGTATGTCATTGTGAACCAATTACATCGACAGCCTAGATTTCATTATGGAAAAGACTTACGACAGAAACCTTATAGTTTACTTCGTATCAAAATTGATGAATTTCCTGCTCCGACCTTTTGATAATAAATAAACTTAAAATTAGGAACAGTTTATTTGGTAAATGTTAAACTGTTCCTGGAAATTTTTATAATGTTGGTAAGTTCAATTCTGTATTTATATTTCGGACTTACGATATATCTGGTTGAACATTTTTTTGTACATGAAAAAAGGACCGCAGCAGCCATCATCCCCAGCTACACAAATTAATGAATTCCTCCCATTTATGAATTTTACCGATTATAAAAAACCTTAAAGAATGTTTCCTCCTATTTTTGGAACAATACAATTGATTGTATTAGGGGTACAGCCAACATTTCGGAAATTTTGTACGCTAAGCAAAATTCGATATAGAAATAGCCAAATACCTGTACGTTA
>NZ_JBPFDQ010000188.1:0-1622 GCF_059415045.1 Ferdinandcohnia sp. SAFN-114
TTAAACTTTTTTATGAAGGCTACCAAGCGAAAGCGCGGTAGAAAAATCTGTGTCTATTTTCTTGACATAGTATCACATCGAGGAATTCTTTTCTATCAATGTTCATGACAGATATAAATTCCGTTGGTAATAACCTTGATGTATCTGGGTAGTTTCCATCTAAAAGCCTTGTATAATAGACCGTTTGATCATTACGAAGTAAAATCATTTGCTCGTGAGCAAATAACTCAACATCACTGTCTGGTTCAAATATTTTAGTCGCTGCTTTATCAAGAAACTTAGCTGGAACTACGATACGAATCTCTTCCTGGTTAGACCATTTACAAGTGACTTTGCCCAATCGGTGTGAATCCGTAGAGGACAAGGTAATACAATCCTTTTGGATATCAACTAAAACCCCTTGTAGAATAGGTCTTGTTTCAGATGTACTTGCCGCAAAAGCTGTCTTTTTTACGAAATCAGCAAACTGTTTACCATTAAGAGTTAGGTTTGCTTTTGAATCATCAATTTGAGGAAGTTTCGGATATTCCTCTGGATCAAGACAATTCAATTCAAAGACGCTCTTACCAGAAGTAATGGTGGTTAAGAAATTATCTAAGGTAAAGGTGAGAACCTTTTTAGACTTCTTAACCAACTTAACAGCTGTTTTAGGTAAAACAGTCTTCCCACTCTCAAATACTTTAACCGCATCACCATCTACTGGAATAGTATGTTGAATAGATTGAGTATTATCAGATGTAGTTAAACTAATAGAATCCTGTTCAACTTCTAATAAAATTCCTTGTAGAATTGGTAATGGTGTACTTGTAGCAAGAACCTGACTCACTTTTGCTAAACCCTCTGATAAAATATCTCTGTTAATTTCAAATTTCATTTATATTTCCTCCCAATATAATTAATTATTTTTTAAGATTAAAAAAGGCACAAAGCGGGATAACCCCATACTTTGTGCCTCTCATATGACTATGCAGTACGTTGTTGCTGAGCTTCTGCATTGATCATTTGTATAATCTTAGTCGCATCTTCTTTAAAGACATTAAAGAATAGACTAAAAATACTCTCCACTTTAATTTGTGGTTTTACGATTTGAGCAAAGGTTAATACCTGTTCTAATGGTACTCCTTGCTTCTGGGCTACAACCAAAATATCATTGATTGGGCGTAATGCTAGATAATAGTTACTCAGTTGAGAAACATTTGCTCTACCAATCTCATTCGGATTCTTAATTTGGAAGTCTGAATTGGCCTTATTGAAAATCCTAACAATGATATTAGGTTGATTTTTAAGTCCAATCTGATTCTCAAATTTTTCAATGTATGCAAAAAGCTTATTGCGTTCATTTTCCGAATTGCCCTGTTGCTGATTTTGGTTGTTTCCTCCTTGATTACCTTGCTGAGTTCTACCTTGATTTGAAGGGTTATTTTGTCTTCTTTGATTGTCTTGTTGAGACTGTTGTTGCTGTGTAGAGGATTTATAACCTTCTGGTAGTGCCCAACTTGGTAGAGTAGGGGGAGTCCAGTAACCTTTCACCCACGTTTTATGATTGTTTTGATGCTAGACTAAAAAGTAGACACAGATTGTTATAATAAATATATCAACTATAACGAGGTGTGTCTGTATGG
>NZ_JBPFDQ010000189.1:0-1579 GCF_059415045.1 Ferdinandcohnia sp. SAFN-114
TTTTTTAAAAGATAAGAAAGTATAAAAATTTGGGTCTACCACAGTCATTTAAGCTGTGGTATTTTCATTTTATGGAGACCAATATATTGAGAAGAATATTTTTTGATAAACACCAACATTGGGAAGCTTTCAAAAGAAAACACGGTGCTAAAATCCGCCCTATCGTAATTAAGGAGGTTGAGAAATTTCGAGATTGTGGGGATATCAAAAATGGATTTAAGTTATTTGTGTGTGAAGGTTGTCATGATGTGCGAAAGGTTCCTTACCGATGTAAAGGTCGATTTTGTACCACGTGCTCTGTTGGAGAAAGTGAAGAATGGAGTAGGTTACTTACTGAAGATGTTCTTCAGGTTAATCATCGGCACGTAATTTTTACGATTGATGAAGGACTAAGAGATGTATTTCTCCTTCACCGACATCTATTAAAAGATTTAATGGATGCTTCTGCAAGACTACTTACTGACTTCTTCAAAAAGAAAGCAAAGGTAACACCTGGGATTATTGCTGGACTCCACACTTTTGGTTCAAGGGTCAACTTCAATCCTCACGTACATATGTTAGTTACAATGGGTGGATTAACAGAAAAAGGAGAATGGAAGCAGTATGATTTCTTGCCATTTACGATGCTTCGTAAACAATGGCAAACGGTCGTATTAAAATTAATTAGAAACGGAGTTTCACCAAGAGAAAAGAAAAGAATCCAACCAAGACTTCAAAAGGCGTTCACCAATAATGGCGAAGGCTTCTATGTGTATGCACCTAAACAGAGGGGAAAAATAAAAGAACAACTTCGTTATATTGGCCGTTATATTCGTCGACCAGCGATTGGAATCAATCGGATTGAGGCATATGATGGGCAATTCGTTACGTTCAAATATAAGGATAAAACTGACGGAAAAGACAAATCCGAAACCGTAAGTGTCGAAGAATTTATTTCACGTTTAATTCGCCATATCCCAGACGAGCAATTTAAAACTATTCGGCATTACGGTATGTATTCTAGAAGATCAAAAAACTTGTGTAAAAAAGTGTTGAGTACTTGGCAACAAAAAGCAAGACGTTGGGTTGTAAAAGTTAAGAAAACCTTACGTCGCCAGACGTGGCGTGAAAGAATAGTAGCCAGTGGCAAGAAAGACCCTCTCGTTTGTCAGAGGTGTGAATGTTACTATGAATACAAGGGAGAAGTCTGCCTTGAAAATGGTAAATTAGAAATAAAGGTAGCCTTATGCAAAACTACAAGAGCTTATTTAGAAAGGATGATTAACGATCTCACCGGTATCAAAAACCCGCAAAAAGGGAAAGAAAAAGAAGAAAAACATAAGCCTAAACCAGTCCAAGCAACAGAGCGTCAGCTATGTTTGTTTGGCGTGTCATGAGAAAGAAGAGATTCCTATTAACGTGGTAAGGGATTTCGATTTAATGGATGATGGAGATCCGACAACTCCTCCTATGTTTGCATGTGAAAAATGTGGGGGTGAAATGTATCCTGAGTATTATAAAGGGGTACATGGCATAGAGTACAAATTATCGGATATTCTCTAACCATGAAAAGGACCGGGCTATGCCCGGTTTTTCTTAT
>NZ_JBPFDQ010000190.1:0-1567 GCF_059415045.1 Ferdinandcohnia sp. SAFN-114
ATGTCACAATACTTATCTCAAGTATTGCCATTTTGGAGGTGTTTTATATTGTCTCACTATTTTAGGTTAGTCCAGTATCTGATGGCTTTTAAATCTTTTTTATTTTCGTCCAGCTTCATCGCCTAGCCCTTCGAGGCCGAGGCCACAAGCCCTCCATCGATAAGGTCAATAATCAACCTTCTAGCTGGTCGTCTTGTGCTGGTCGGACTTGCACAGGAAGTGCTGACATCGACGTTTGCCACAGTACGTGGCTGTAGTTAGTCGATGTTCCTATTTCAAGGCGATTGCGCATTTGTTATTAGTGAGCAGTTGGGAAACCATGTTTCCAGATTGTCATGATTGTGAACCAGCCTAATACTAAAAAGATTCCTGTAGAGAATAATAAGGCTAAAAGGTTCTTATCGCGTAAAGAACGTATAATACCAAATGCAGCTAAAATTACAACTAGTGAAAAGATAATCATTAGACCCATGTGACTTACCCCCTTGCTATAATCAATGTTACACTTAAAAGTGCGCCTTTACTTTTAAATATTCATTACTATTTTTCCCCATAGCATGAAAATTTACAACATCCCATCATTCAACTCATGAAAAATGTTGCTCGAAAAAGGCTGAAAACCCTTTATGTAAAGAAATAGATAGATTCAATCTATATTCTAATCGTTTTATACGTATTTGTCGAGGAGGAAAAAGTGACACTTTCAAGACAAATTACCTTTTAGTCAAAACCTTAAGTGCAATTGTTTAAGTGCTTTTTCGTTTTCAATTGATAGTGTAGAATAAAGGATAGATTAAAAAGCATCGGAGGGAAAGGTATGAAGTGGCAAAGGATTCCGTTAGGACCCTTACAAACAAACGCGTACATTTTGACCAATTCAAACAAGAAGTGCCTCATCTTTGATCCCGGTGGGGATGGACAAAGATTAAATACGATATTAAGGCAACAGGGACTTACCCCAGTTGCGGTTCTTTTAACACATGCTCATTTCGATCATATAGGTGCGATTGATGATGTAAAAGCTAATTGGGATGTTCCTGTGTATATTCACGAGAAAGAGAAGAATTGGCTGAAAGATCCTGCTTTAAATGGTTCAGCATATTTTATTCCTGGGCAAGAAATCTTATCAAAAGCAGAACCAACAATACTTCCTAAAGAAGGAAGTATTGAAATAAGTGACTTTCATTTAGAACTGTATTATACTCCAGGCCATTCACCGGGAAGTGTTTCGTATTATTACCAAGAACTTGGAGTAGTTTTTTCAGGAGATGCCTTATTCCAAGGCAGCATCGGGAGAACTGACCTACCAGGTGGAAGCCATGAACAACTACTTAGCAGTATTCATAAAAAGCTTCTCACATTACCAGAAGAAACAATTGTCCTATCTGGGCATGGACCTGAAACAACGATTGAAGCTGAAATGGACTCAAACCCGTTCTTAAATGGGTTTTAAACACTAAAACACAGAAAAGGTCTAACTCCGGTAGAGTCAGTGGACTAACCTAAAATAGTGAGACAATATAAAACACCTCCAAAATGGCAATACTTGAGATAAGTATTGTGACAT
>NZ_JBPFDQ010000191.1:0-1543 GCF_059415045.1 Ferdinandcohnia sp. SAFN-114
TTAAACTTTTTTATGAAGGCTACCAAGCGAAAGCGCGGTAGAAAAATCTGTGTCTATTTTCTTGACATAGTATCAGAGAATGGACTTTCAAATCAACTTCTCCATAGAAGATCTGCTTAACTTTGATGATTTAGTGAGTATTTCACAAAACGACAATGGTCGTGTTCATCGGTACAAGTTAAGTCTATCGGAATTGGTGAATGTCTTAAATAGATCAACCACTACACAAAGAGAGGAAATGCCATTTTTGCCGAACAACTGCTTTAAACTTGTAAAAACTAATCTTGGTTATGAAGTTTATGCCGATGTTCCTAAGCAAAGATGGATGATTAACTTTAATGGCAATCTTTTTGAAGTCGGATTTCCTAGACTTTTGTTTAGGTATGACTGTATTTATCAACCTAAAAAGAAAAATTATAGTGTTGAAATTACTAAGATTTTTGCATTAAAAGGTGAAGAGCAAGTGAATGGTAAAACCCCTTTGTTTGCATTCCCCTATTCTCATGTTCAATCAGATGGACAAGTTTGTATGGGTGGAAACAAAGTGAAGGAAATTGCCAACTTAGTTGAATTAGAAAATGCGCATAATATCTTTCTGCATTCTCCATTCGGAACAGACTGGGGAGCGAAAACTAAACTAGGAAAATCGTGTGCTGAACTATTTTCTGTTGTTTTTAATGAGAAAGATTTTGATGAAGAGGTATTAAACCCAGTCGCAACATTTAACGAATTATTTGCATTGGGTAATGAATAAACTAATAAACTATTTATTTTTGGGAGGAATTTTAGTTTGAAAAACGCTAATGTACTAGGACAAACTGATATCTTTTCTGTATTCGGAATCACGGATGAATATGCGGAACAAAAGAAACGTGAGGAAGAAGAAAAGCTAAAAAGACTAGAAGAAATACGTATGCGTCAAGAGGAAGCTAAAAAGAATGCTGAAGCTAATCCTTCATCTTCTAAACCAGCTGCAAAGAAAGAAGAGCCTTTTGAGGTAAATCATGATACATTTATTTATCACTTAGGTCAGCACCTGGCTATTACCGATTATTTTTCTACTGAGGAAATCGAAAATGGACTTCCTTCTAAGAAAAAAACAAGTGATGGTGAAGATAATTGTGAGGAAACAGCATATAACAAGATCACTGGTAACGACGTTCGTAAGCGATTGGAAAAAGATTTCCCAGATTTAGTTGCTGCTTATACTGATATGGTATATATCAAGCAAAAAAATATGGTGATGGCTGTTCCAAAGGCTAAGAAAAAAGGTCATAACCAGGATTGTACAAAGAACCCTTCTGCATCTGCAGGGGGTTTTGTAGTTCCAAGTAAAATCCCATTTGGGATATTACAAGATTTTATTGCATTGTCTAAGCAATTCCAAGAAAAATATGGTACGGAATTGCATGGTGATATCTATTTAAACCTTGAAACAAAAGAGTTTTTTATGGATATCCCTCACCAAATAGTGATACTATGTCAAGAAAATAGACACAGATTTTTCTACCGCGCTTTCGCTTGGTAGCCTTCATAAAAAAGT
>NZ_JBPFDQ010000192.1:0-1525 GCF_059415045.1 Ferdinandcohnia sp. SAFN-114
TGAACTGACCTAGCCAAATGAGACATATATAAAACACCTATCCATATTAAATTTAACACTTTTTCATTAATTTGATATTGGTTCTTTACTGGAAATAGTTCAGGCACTTTGTCACTTTACTTGGAGCCTCTGCGGGCATAGATTCTTTAGCCAGGAAGCCAGATATCTCAAAGAGAATCTGGCTTAGCCATAATAGGCTATCATGCCCGCATCTCCAAATAAAGTGCACGTCTTTTCTACATGCAAAGTGGATAACCCCGAATCCTTTAAGCTGCCTTTAATCCAAATTCTATTGGAGTTAAGTAGCCTAATTTTGCTTGAATCCTACCCTCGTTGTAATGATGAATGTACCCATCTATTCTAGAAATAACTTCTAAATTAGATAGGGTATTAAACTTACAATATTGGAATTCCTCTGTCTTTAAATTTGAATGAAATGATTCAATCACCGCATTGTCCCAACAGTTCCCTCGTCTGGACATACTACCTACTAAATGATGTTCCTTCAAATAATTTTGAAAAGTATACGAAGTATACACACTCCCCTGATCGGAGTGTATAATAACTCCTTCTGGCTGATTGCGTTTATCCAAAGCATCCTGCAGTGTATCAATCACTAATGTCGTTTGTTGATGATTATAAATCTTATAAGCTACAATTTCATTATTATACAAATCCATAATCGTAGACAGATATAATGTTTCGCTGCCATACTGGATATACGTAATGTCCGTTACCCACTTCTCATTTGGTTTACTTGCACTAAAATCACGATTAAGAATATTAGGTACAATGACATCACTTTCTCCCTGCGATTTCCACTTGCGTTTTGGTTTCACCTTACACTGCAAATGATGCTTCTGCATAATGTTTTGAACTGTGTTCCTATTAAGATGAATATGATGTTCTCGCTTTAGAATAGCTCTAATTTTCCTATGACCATTTCTATATTTAGTAGCCTTACAGATTTCAATAATTAAATCTTCATGTTCATTCCGATATTCACCAAACCCTTTAGTCCAACGATAATAGCTAGCACGTGGAATCCCTAAAACTTTTAAAATGGAAGTAACGGTATATTTTTTACGAAATTGTTCAACCAATTGTACTACTAGCCCTTTATCGACTCCTTTCTCATCGCCATATACTTTTTTAGAATTTCATTCTCCATTTTTAGGTGAGTTAGTTGATTACTTATTCGCTCGTCCTTACTTAAAGAATCGGGCCCATGCCCAAATGTATATTGTTTACCAATTGGCTGATCAAATCGATACATTTCTCCATTCTTGTACCATCTCATCCAAGTTTCAATTTGAGTTTTATTTTTGATTTTGTATTTGTTCATAATTTCCCGTGTTGTTAATTTTCCTTCAAGCTTATCTCTTACTACCGCCCATTTAATTTCTTTTGTATATACAGTTTTTTTGCCCACGCAAAAACACCTCCGAATAATGTCACAATACTTATCTCAAGTATTGCCATTTTGGAGGTGTTTTATATTGTCTCACTATTTTAGGTTAGTCCA
>NZ_JBPFDQ010000193.1:0-1469 GCF_059415045.1 Ferdinandcohnia sp. SAFN-114
TAAACTGGCACCTATGTCAAGGACACAATAAAAAAAGAGACTAAGCAGCTTGAAGATGATTCCTATATTGAATAGGGGTCATCTTTTTTAAGTTCCATTGATAGCGGTAATTGTTATAGTAGACCATATAATGATCAATTCTTGACTTCAATTCCTTCAGAGTTCTGGCAGATTGAAAATCCACCTCATCCTTCATGTGGCCAAAAAAGGATTCCTGAGGTGCATTGTCCCAACAGTTGCCTCTGCGTGACATAGATTGGTCCAGGCCATATTCCGCTAAAAGCTTCTGGTATCGGGGGCTTGTGTAGTGGCTTCCCTGATCCGAGTGGATAAAGGCGTTTTCATGTAGAGTAACTTTCTTGTTGTTCATCAATTTATGGATCGTCCGGGTCGCAATGTCCAAAGTGATCCGGTCAGATAGATGGTAAGCGAGGATTTCATTGGTGCAAGCATCTTTTATGGTCGACAAATAAGCCATACTATTCCCGTTATATGGCAAGTAAGTGATATCCGTCAGTAACACTTTTCCAGGAATACCTTGCTTGAATTCCCTGTTTAATTTGTTCGGAACAACCTGATGTTCCTTCGTTGCTTTCGCGATTCTTTTATAAGGATTTGGGTTCCGGTGAGGGCAGACGATTCCGTATTTCCTCATGATCCTCCGGATCTTTTTACGACTGAAAACAATTTTAAAATCCCTTTCCAAAACCATTTTAATGGAACGTGCGCCTTTCTTATACCCCCGCCGGTTGAAGGCCTTTAAAATGAGTTCCTTAGCTTCAAGGTCCAGCTTTTCCCTTGCTTCCCTGACAGAGAAAGCCTTCAGATAGCTATAATATCCGGAACGCGAGACCTCCAAGAGATTACAGAAATACCTGGTCATCCCCTTGATCCCATTTTGCTCGATCGTTTCTTGAATCAATTGATATGCCTTATTCGGATTTAGATTTTCGCTTGGGTTTAGAAGCCTCCTTTCGGTCGTTTCTAACTTTTTTAACAACTCCACTTGTCCTTCCAACAGCTCAATTCTGGCCTTTTGCCTTTCAATTACTTCGGAAGAAGTAAGCTCACGCTTTAAGGGTCTTCCAGAAGCTGTTTTCCTCGAATCAGTAAGTCCGATTAATCCATTCTTTTCATAGGCTTTTTTCCACCTGTGGGCTGACTGTTCAATCCGTTTTATGCCAATGATATTCGGATTAAATCCATTTTCCTCAAAGATCTGGCGAGGAAGTTTACCAGCTTGGTATTCATCTATAAATCTATTTTTAAAATCATCAGTATAGGTAATAGACCTCTCACTGACACGGTGTACATTTGGATTTTTTTGTAGTGTGTTTATCTCTTTAGTTGAAAAAGTTATTTTACTCATATTGTCCCCTAGTCCCCAGATTCTGAAATTCAAGTATATAAAAATACCTGTAGGTTGAACACTCTTTTTTTCGAGTGTCCTTCCTACAGGTACCATTCTA
>NZ_JBPFDQ010000194.1:0-1449 GCF_059415045.1 Ferdinandcohnia sp. SAFN-114
TTGCCATACAGACACACCTCGTTATAGTTGATATATTTATTATAACAATCTGTGTCTACTTTTTAGTCTAGCATCACTCCTTTGCTATCTCCCTCTTATATTGTTTTTTTAATTTCATAGCCTCGTGCTTTAGATTGATACAATCCTCAGCTACATTGTGAAACTGCGAATAAAATTCAAAGAGAAAACCAATCCCATCCCTGTTAGGAAGTACGATACATTCACAGACATTCATATCGTCACTAACCAGTCCTTTAAGTAGTTTTTCAAATACTCTAGAATAAGGGCTGTTTAACAGTAGTTCAAAGAGGGGGTCTTTTATGACATAGGCAAACTCTGGTACAGAGTGTGGCCCATCTCCACCCACCAAGTCTTCGAATAATTCTTTGAATTCTTTCGAATCTACATCTCCGTAATCAAAATGGATGGTATTTTCAAAGAGTTGATTCATACCATTTGTGAAAATATCCAAACTATTCGTATCGCCATAATTTATGTGTGTCATATAATTAGGAAAATTACTTACGTTAATCCCTTCGTCATGGAATAGTTTCAACATAAGTAAATTTTGAATAGACATTTGATACGATTCATAATCGTAAACATCCATTTCCATCACATAAAACCTCCCTAACGTGTTAAATAAACATATCTTCCTCAGATAGTTCAAACCGTTTATTTTTTATATTTGCTAGTTTATAGCCGAGTCCAAATAGCATGTCATACACAGGAAACAAGTTTGTTGGCTCGCAGATAAAGGTTTCACCACCCTCATCGTAAATGAGAGGTATTTGCTCCATTTCCTCTAATGCGGCCTTAACATCATCTACTGAAAAGCTATCAAAATTGATTTGTTCGGTAGGAGTGTGTAACCAAACATGCTTTACGACTGTTGCTAAACCCGCTTGTTCATTCCTCTTTATCGCTGAATCATCAGGAACCTTATAGGGCTCAAGATTTTCAGCGAATTTTTCAAAATCAAATCTCATATCCTCACAATCCTCTCTAAAAATGAAAGGAAGCGAAAATCGCTCCCTCTGTATTAGATGGTTCTTACTGGTAATATGAGTTGTCTTTCCTCAACTTCTGTGTCTTCAACAGGAGTGATAAGGAAAGGTCTCATTGGTCCAGTAAAACGAAATGATACTTCATCGCAATGTAAGGCTTTTAATGCGTCAATCGCATACTTACATGAAAATGCAATATCATAATCATCTTCACCTTCAAGAGAAGAATACGGGATCTCTATTTGGCCTTTACCTGTTTGAGCTTGTTGGGAAGAAATCGTTGCAGCACCATTAACGTGTAATTTAACAACACCTTCATTGTTGTTATCAGCTGTCTTTGATACTTCATTCACCAAATCAAGCGCATTGATGCTAGACTAAAAAGTAGACACAGATTGTTATAATAAATATATCAACTATAACGAGGTGTGTCTGTATGGCA
>NZ_JBPFDQ010000195.1:0-1445 GCF_059415045.1 Ferdinandcohnia sp. SAFN-114
GCCATACAGACACACCTCGTTATAGTTGATATATTTATTATAACAATCTGTGTCTACTTTTTAGTCTAGCATCATAGCTTTGCGCACTACTGTAGAACGTAATGAAGATCCGTATGTAACAGCTCAAAAACTTTTAGAAATTCCGTTTATGAAGGTAATGGAGATTCATTCGCATCATGAGTGGGCACCAATTCCTTCTATGACAGATAACCAAAATGAAAGACAAGGTAGTATGCTGTATGCCATTGTGGGTAAAGTACATCAATTCTTTCCAGAAGTAACAGTACGCTACTTCAATACGGTCTTACAAGAGCATATCCCTTTAAATCCATTTATGGTTTTTCAGAATCCATTTACATCAATACCATCCCAATATGATACATCTGTTGTGGAGGTATGGTCATGAGTGGAATGATTGATTTGTTACAAGGTGATACTTATAGTTACAATAGACGTAAAAAGCTATTTCCTATCATCGTTCAAGTAGGAGTCGGAGGAACAGGCAGTAATCTCGCTCAGCAAGTTGCTCAAATGTTGGGTATGTATACGGACCAAGTTATTACTGTATTGCTGATCGTGATGAAATTGAAAAGAAAAATCTTCGAAACCAGTTGTTTGTGGAGTCGAATGTCGGTAAAAGGAAGGCGGATATACTTGCTCAACGCTATTCAGCGGCTTATAAGATTAACATCGCTTCTTATTTCGATGAATTTATTGAGGATATATCAACTTTAATGAATTTATTTAACATAGATTACATGGATTTTGAAGGTTCTTACAGCGAATATAAGGTCTTACCGATTTTATTAGGCTGTGTCGACAATAACTTTACTCGAAAGATTTTTCATCAATTTTTTGAGTATGTTCCTAATATCTTGTATATAGATAGCGGGAATGAAAGTGCTGTTGTTCCATCTGATTTTGCTACTCGTCCTAAAGAAAAGTGGACTGAGGAAGAATTAACTGCATACAACGAAAGTGGTTGGACTGGTCAGGTAGTGTGTGGTTTGAAAGTGAAAGGTAAAACCATATTAGAACCGGTAGCTAGTCGTTTTCCTGAAATTCTAGAAGATGATGATGATTTCAAGAAACCATCTGAATTATCATGTGAGGAATTATCTTTAAGTGACCCTCAGAGGCTTTTGACGAATAAATTTGCAGCTGTGGCTTGTAGTACTTATCTAACTGAACTTTTAGAATGTGGTACGATTTCTAACTCAATGACAGTTTTTCATGCGAAAAAGGGATATATGAGAAGTGAAGCAATAAAGAATGACGCAAATAATTAATTTGCGTCTTCTTTTTATTCTATGTTTTTAAAATTTCTTTTTAAATAAATATCAAAAAGTTCATTAATATGATTGTCAACTTGGACTAACCTAAAATAGTGAGACAATATAAAACACCTCCAAAATGGCAATACTTGAGATAAGTATTGTGACATT
>NZ_JBPFDQ010000196.1:0-1438 GCF_059415045.1 Ferdinandcohnia sp. SAFN-114
AATAAAAAATAAGGACATTCTTTGTTAAAATTAAGTTACCACACAAAATCCAAACAGAAAGAAGTGTCCTTATGTTTAAAGATTATAACATGAATCAATTAATTTTGCCTTTAGATTTAGAAGTAAAATTACAAAATAATGATATTGCCTTCCATGTCCATCATTTAGTTGAAAGTATCCCGCAAGAAGCATTCGAACCATTTCTTCGAAATGAGGGTTGTCCTGCTTATCATCCACGCATGATGCTTAAAATTATCTTGTGTGCCTACTCGCAATCTGTCTTCTCTGGACGCAAAATTGAAGCCCTATTAAAAGATAGTATCCGTATGATGTGGTTAGCTCAAGGGTATGAACCAAGCTACCGCACAATCAACCGATTCCGTGTTCAATCAGAAGTGAAAGATTTAATTCGCAAATGTTTCGTCCAATTCCGTTGCCAATTAGTTGAAGAAAAACTTATTGATCAAGAAGCTATTTTTATTGATGGTACAAAGATTGAAGCGAATGCGAATAAATTTACGTTCGTTTGGAAGAAATCCATTGAGAAATATAGTGAAAGCTTAATTGAAAAGTCAAACCAGCTATACAACGAGCTACTTAAGAACGAAATCATACCTGAAATTGAACGCGAAAACACCGAACAGTTATCGTTGGAAGAGCTCACTCAATTGGTTCAAAAAGTAGACGAAGTCGTAACCGAGTATGATAAACAAATTGAAGCTACATCAGATGTTTCAGAACGAAAAGCTTTAAGAAGCGAACGCAAATATCCGAAACAAGTACGTAAGCAATTGATTGATTTTGTCTTACGTAAACAGAAATACCAAGAAGACTTAGAAATCTTTGGCACACGTAATAGCTATTCTAAAACGGATCCTGATGCGACATTTATGCGAATGAAAGAAGATTATATGAGAAATGGACAGTTGAAAGCTGGTTACAATGTACAAATCGCAACGGAAGGTCAATACACTCTTGCTTATAGTTTGTTTTCTAATCCAACAGATACACGTACGTTAATTCCATTTCTAGATGAAATCGAGCAGCATTATTTCGAGTTACCGAAACACATTGTCGCAGATGCAGGTTATGGTAGTGAACAAAACTATAATGATATCCTTTCCAATAGAAAACGAGAAGCGCTTATCACTTATAACCTGTATTTGAAGGAACAAAACAAAAAGTTTAAACAAAACATATTTAACCCTGACAATTGGCAGTATGATGAAGAAACAGATACATATACATGCCCTAATCATAAACGTCTTGAGTTTCAATATCATTCTATCCGCACTGACCGTACAGGCTTTGAACGGAAGTTCAAAATATATGAGTGCGAAGACTGTTCGGGATGCCCATTCCGTTTATCATGTACAAAAGCCAAAGAAGGCAACAATCGAAAACTAATGGTGAATGAAAAGTGGGAACAGCAAAAAGA
>NZ_JBPFDQ010000197.1:0-1415 GCF_059415045.1 Ferdinandcohnia sp. SAFN-114
AGTCAAGTCCATAATTTTGTGTAAAATTAATTCTATGGCTAACAATAATTATCAGGTTATTAGATTTACTTGTGTTAAGAAATTGATTTGTATGGGTAGGAAGGGGGTACCCCCTTCCTACCCATACAAATTTCGCTCGCTTCGTGTACTATCTTTTTTTGATTGGCAGCTTTTTCATAACTTGCTTTTCTTGATAATCCATTAATATGGCTCCAATTAAGCGAAAGTCAGATTGAGTGTGAGGGAAAATTCTTATTACTCTTTCTCTTCGCCGGACTTCCTGGTTCAACCGCTCCAATGAATTTGTACTGTGTATATAAGTGTGGTATGAACATGGTTCATTTAGGTATTGGATGGCATCTTCGAAGCCTTCTTCTAAGATTTGTATTGCTTTTTTTAGTTTAGAATTATCTCGATAGTTCTTAATAAAATCTTCTTTAAACGCACAAGCATCTTCTCTAGTCATAGCACTGAATATTCTTTTTAAATCAAAGATTACCTGTGCCATATCTTTTTTTGGAAGATCACCTACTATATTACGCTTGAAATGTACAGTACATCTTTGCCATGAGGTTCCAATAAATTCACGTTGTATAGCCTTTTTTAACCCTTCATGAGCATCTGATATAACTAGCTTAGGTGATTGTAACCCGCGTGACTTTAAATCCTTGAAAAAGCTTTGCCAAGCATCAAAACTTTCTACATGATCTACTTTTAGACCAATAACTTCTCTTTGATCTTTTTCATTAATAGCAGTAGCAATATAAACTGCTTTTGAAACAACACGGTGAAGTTCACGAACCTTTATGTACATGGCATCTGCAAAAATATACGGATAGTACATGACGTTTAATGGTCGATTTGCCCATTGATTAACGATTGGTTCAAGTTTCTTTGTAAGTGATGACACAAAGGATTTCGATACATTTTCTCCACAGAGCTGCTTTACAACCTTCGTAACATTTCCAGTAGATACCCCATTAATAACCATCTCTAACATAGAAAGAACAAAAGCTTGGTCGCTTCGTTCATACTTTTCAAATATAGATGGAGAAAAGTCACCTTCACGTGTACGAGGAACACGCAAAGTAATTCGTCCGTTAGACAATAGTAAATCACGTTCATAATAACCATTTCGGTAATCTCGACGAGTAACTGTTCGTTCATAAGCTTTTGCTTGTAAGTGTTCATCACGTTCTTTTTCCATTATTTCATTCAGTACTAAGACTATGGAAGCTTTAGTAACCGCTTCGATATTAGAGTTCATAACAGCATCTTTTAAATTGTCCAAATTTAGGGTAAACTGAAGTTGAGTCAAAATTAATTCCTCCTAATGTTTTCGTCGCTGATAACATTGTGGCCAAATGGAATTGATTTGACTCTTTTTCTTTTTACACAATTATATGGACTTAATC
>NZ_JBPFDQ010000198.1:0-1403 GCF_059415045.1 Ferdinandcohnia sp. SAFN-114
TGGTATGTCAACACTAAACTAGACACTTTTTTTAGGGTGTATCTTTTTAAATTCAATGGGACTTAGATAGTCAAGGGTTCCATGAATTCTTTCATTGTTAAACCATCCCACATAATCACTTAATTTACTGTGTAGATCTTCCAAGCTTTCAAATGTTTGCCCCTTACAGAATTCTGTTTTAATTATCTTAAACGTGGCTTCAGCTACTGCGTTGTCATAAGGACAGCCTTTTAAGCTTAATGAACGCTGTATTTCGAATGTGTCCAATGCCTCGTCAATTACTTTGTTTTTGAATTCACTTCCACGGTCTGTGTGGAACATACGAATCTTTCGTAAATCACCTTTAATCGTTGATAAAGCTCGATACACAAGCTGGGCATCTTTATTTGGACCTGGACTAAATCCAATGATTTCCCTATTGAAAAGGTCGACAAATAAACATATATAATGCCACGAATTTTGGACCCTTACATATGTCAAATCGCTCACTACAACAGCTAGGGGAGTATCCTGGTTAAATTCCCTGTTTAATTCATTTTTTACCGCTGACTCATTAGGCTTTTCAACATGTGGTTTAAACTGGGCAACGGTGTATTTAGATACAAGTCCATTTTCGTTCATGATACGGCTTATACGTCTTCTAGATACCTGTAAACCTAGTTTTTTTAACTCATGTTTAATCTTACGAGTTCCATAATTCTGACGGCTTTTATGAAATATCTCAGTAATAGTAATGGTCAATTCATCATCCTTGTTATCTCTAGCTTTTGCTTCATAATAATAGGTACTTCTTTGGATTTGTAGGACCTTACACATTGCTGATACAGGGTACTTGTGGGCATTTTGCCTAATCACATTTACCTTCGTCCGATTATCAGCGCTGCTTGCTTTAAAATATCGTTTTCCATTTGTAATCGCTTATTTTCTTTTCGTAGTTCAATTAGTTCATTTTCTTCTATTGAACGATTGTCTTTTTCTTTGAATGAACCCGTTCCTTGGCTTTGGATAATCCATCTATCCAAGGCAGAAGCAGTTAATTCATATTCCTTTACAATGTCTTTTCTTGACTTACCACTTTCATATAACTTCACCATTTGTGCCTTGAATTCATCAGTAAATGTACGTCTTGATCCCATATTATCAGTCTCCTTAACTGGTACGTAGCAGACTACGAGCGAAGTGTAAGTATCCGTAACTTGACATGGAGCCTCTGTGGGTATGCTTGATCCAGCCAGGCAACCAGCTCTCAAAGGGATCGCTGGCTTGCCAAGCAGGCTAGCATACCCACCCCTCCTTATAAAGTTACTAGTATCACTCTTTCCCGTTCTTATAGTTGATATACTTAATTCTCTATCAGTCTGCTAGCCCTTAATTTTTTTGTCCAGCTAAGTGTAACCTATCCA
>NZ_JBPFDQ010000199.1:0-1403 GCF_059415045.1 Ferdinandcohnia sp. SAFN-114
AAACCTCTTATCCCATTTACCACATAAAAGAATAAGAGATTTCTATAAAATTAACCATATACCCGCGAAAGTGAATCCATCAAATATGATCACTTTCAAGTCCAATCAGTATTCAGTCCCACCTGGATACATAGGAAAAACCCTTAGTTTACAAGTATATGATAACCATATCTTTGTTTATTATAACACGGATTTAATTGTCCAACACCCTATTAGCCATCAAAAACTAAACTACAAACCTGAACATTATGTTGATGCATTGGCTAGAGGGCTCCCTTCTTCAACCAACATTGAGGAGTTAGCAAAGAAAAATTTAGAGGCGATTAATGAGGTGTATAAAAATGAATAGTAGTTATAGCAAACTAGTACAAAATTTAGAGTATTTAAAGTTGAAACAAATGATAGCTCATCTTGATGACACAATTGATTTTATGACTAAAAATCAATTGTCATTTACGGATACACTACTCAAACTTACGGACTATGAAATTGATATGAAAGAAATAAACATGGTGAAATCAATGGTAAAGGTAGGTGCCTTTCCACATTTCAAAGAAATTAAAGACTTTGATTTTGATTTTCAGCCTTCAATTAATAAACAGCAGATATTGGATTTCTCCACCTTACGGTTTATTGAGCAAAAAGAAAACATCGTTTTCTTAGGCACAAGTGGAGTTGGGAAAACCCATTTGGCGACCTCTATTGGAATAGCAGCTGCCAAGAAAAGGACGAGTACGTATTTTATAAAGTGTAATGATTTAATCATGAATCTAAAAAGAGCAAAACTAGAAAACCGTCTGGAAAATAGACTTAAACATTATGCGAAATATAAGCTGCTTATCATCGATGAGATTGGTTATTTGCCTATTGATGCAGAAGATGCCAAGTTGTTTTTTCAGTTGATTGACTTGCGGTATGAGCAGAAAAGTACCATTTTAACAACGAACGCTAGTTTTAAAACCTGGGGTGAGATATTTCAAGACCCCAAAATAGCCAATGCGATTTTAGATCGTGTCCTCCATCACGCAACAGTGGTGAATATTATCGGAGATTCATACCGTCTAAAAAACCATTTCGATAAAGAAAACAGCAAACAAGGAGATCGATGAAATGAATGCATTGGTGTTAACAGAAACTATAAAGTTCTTTCGCTCATACGGATTATTAATGTGATGAGAGGTTGGTTGAGGAATGGCTAGAAACTACTCCCGATACCAAAATATTTAATTTTCAAGTGTCTGAGGATGATCTTTACGATTTTAATGAATGGTGCAGATGGAAAGGTACAGCATATGAGAATGGAATAGATGATAAGACGAAAATCGCAAGATTATTAGATGAAATAAACGAACTGAAATGTGAATTATCATTATTAAAAAAGGAGAAAGAACATTTAGAAGGTA
>NZ_JBPFDQ010000200.1:0-1392 GCF_059415045.1 Ferdinandcohnia sp. SAFN-114
TGAGGTTAGTCTTAATAGTGGACAACGTAAAATGAGATTTTATTATATAATACAATCATCATTTATAAGGACGTGTCCAGGTATGGGAAAACATTATGATCAAGAATTCAGAGATTATGTTTCTAAATTAGTTATTGAAGAAGGTAGAAAAGCAGCTGATGTTGCACGTGAATTAGAAATCTCATCTAAGTCCATTAGTCGGTGGGTTTCAGCGTATCGACAAAAAAACTGTGGAGAAACGAGTGATAAGTATTTAACGCCCAATGAGGTTGAAAAATTAAAAAAACAACATGAAAAAGAACTAGAAAAACTAAGAGAGGAAAACGAGATCTTAAAAAAGGCCATGCACATCTTCACCAAAAACCAAGCGTAGTTTATAGTTTTATACTTGACCACTCTGAAGAGTATGCTATTTCGAAGATGTGCAGTTTATTTAATGTATCGAAGAGTGGATATTATAAGTGGCTTAAAAAATCTAGAGTTCTATCGGAAAAAGAGGATTATCGTTTAGAACTTCAACAAAAAATAAGTAAATCATTTCATGAGAGTTTTGGAACTTACGGCAGTCCAAGAGTACATTCTGATTTAGATGAATGGGGTTATTCGGTTTCGGAAAAGACTGTAGCTAGAATCATGAATGAAATGGGTTTAAAAGCGAACCAAAAAGCGAAATTCGTGGTCACCACAGATTCAAACCATAATTTAAACACATATCCTAATCTGCTTAATCGACAATTTAACGTAGAAGAACCTAATAAAGTTTGGGTTTCTGATATTACGTATATCTGGACGGTAGAAGGCTGGGTGTATTTGTCCTCCATTATGGACTTATGTTCAAGAAAAATTGTGGGTTGGAACCTGGGGTCAGATATGAAAAAAGAGTTAACTATTCAAGCATTATATATGGCCATTGTTTTAAGGCAGCCTGGCGAAGGTTTAATTCATCACTCGGATCGCGGTTCTCAGTATTGTGCCCAAGATTATATCGATATTATGGTTGAAAATAATATGGAAATCAGTATGAGTAGAAAAGGTGATCCATACGATAATGCTTGTATCGAGTCATTTCATTCCACAATCAAGAAAGATTTAATTTACAGAAGGCGATTCAAAACAAGAGAAGAGGCAATAAAAGCGGTCAATTATTATATTAATAATTTCTATAATGAAAAAAGAAAGCATTCAACTTTAGGATATACTTCTCCAAATGAATATGAGAGAAATCTTCAACCAACAAATGATGTATTTATCTCATAAATTAGACTTTTGGTATTAGAAATGAGCAGTCATGTTTTCGACTGGTCATTTCTAATACCGTACCAAACGAAGTGCGGTAGCGTTGAGTTATAAAAAGTCTCAAATTTTATTGTCCACTTTCTTGACAGAAGACCA
>NZ_JBPFDQ010000201.1:0-1346 GCF_059415045.1 Ferdinandcohnia sp. SAFN-114
CCCTATTCAATATAGGAATCATCTTCAAGCTGCTTAGTCTCTTTTTTTATTGTGTCCTTGACATAGGTGCCAGTTTAAAAAACCCTATTCTCTTTTTTTCCTTTTTAAAATTCCTAAATTTTTCTTTTAGCTCTTTGGAAAATGTTGGGGTGCACTCACGCAGTGCCCCTCTTTTAATAGTACCTGAATCCGTGACGTAATTAATACTAAATTTGCCCAAAAAGCTTGATATAATAATGTTATCAGCGAGTTTAGGTTGATAATTTTAATTCACCAGGCAGGTGTACCAAATGGTTAAGTTTATTTTGGAAGATTCCGATGATACATTGACGACCCATTCGGGTCTAGGTTTAATAGGTTTGCTTTTATCAAAAACTAAATTTCACAAACGTTTTTCAACTTTAAAAGTACCAGAAATTAAGTCATCGCCGGCAATTATTAATGGTGATGTGACCACCTCATATATTGGCCTATTATGTCAAGGGAAGAATGATTTTGACTATATTGAGCAGTTTCGAGACGACCCATTCTTTTATCGTGCATTAGACATTCAATTGGTTCCTTCGAGTGCTACGTTACGACAACGTCTAGATCAAATCCACAAAGGTAGGCGGATGGAAATCCATTGTACTAGAGGAATCAGCTAAACTTATACGATTGTTTGATTCCCCTGTCACTCCAACAATTACAAGTGACAAAAAATCATACGTGCCTTTGGATATTGATGTATCACCATTTGATAACTCAAATACTAAAAAAGAAGGGGTAAGCCGTACATATAAAGGATGTGACGGGTATTCTCCTAACTTCTCCTATTTGGGTCAAGAAGGCTACGTTGTAAATGTGGAACTTCGAGAAGGTAGCACTCACGTTCAAAAGGATACTGAGAAATTTCTCGAGAAAAGTATTAAATATGCTCGGATGATTACTGATATATCGTTATTAGTACGTATGGACGCAGGAAACGATAGCGTCGAAAACCTAAAAGTTTGTGTAAGTGAAAAGGCCAATTTTGTCATTAAACGAAATCCCCGTCGTGAAAAGCCAGAAAACTGGCTCATGGTAGCCGAACAATTCGGTAAATGCGTTCAGGAACGAGAAGGAAAACGGGTATTCTATGGTGCTGTAAATGCAACTCCAAAGGGAATGAAAAATTCCATTCGCCAGGTCTATAGAGTGATTGAAAGAACAATTGATAAAACTGGCCAAATTCTCTTAGTCCCTGATATTGAATTTGAAAGTTATTGGGGTAGCGTCAGGAAAATGCGGTTATCTTAACCATCCATAACGGATGACTTTACAGTATTCAATGTAAAGTTATCCGTTTTTTTGTTTCTTTAAATCCC
>NZ_JBPFDQ010000203.1:0-1274 GCF_059415045.1 Ferdinandcohnia sp. SAFN-114
TTGACTATCTAAGTCCCATTGAATTTAAAAAGATACACCCTAAAAAAAGTGTCTAGTTTAGTGTTGACATACCATATTCTACCAAGAGGTTATTTTTATTCTCAAATCTCATTTTCATCCATTACAGGAATGCTGCCCCGTTACTTCAATAAAAAGTTCGTCACTTTCTTCTTGGTTTTGAACCAGTTGTTAAGGTGATTGATTTCTGCCTCTTTTTCTTCTACCAATTAAAATACCACCTAAAAAAAACGCCCACCCCATTAGATAAATAATAACTTTACCTTTATAATCTATGTCATCATTAGTCAACCCAAGCAATAAAGCACCAATAATTATTAATGGAATAGCAATTAAAAATCTCAAATTATTTAATTCTCCTTTATAAATGATTTATACATACTTATTGAGCAAGCCTGCACCATTAGTAGAAAAAAATCGACAAAAATAAGCGATAATCCTCTCTTGGATTACCGCACCCCGTTATCAAAGTAACATTTATTTTAACCTTTTCGTTTTATAGCCTCACTTGTGAAGCCTATTATACAAATTAAAATTACAAAAGGAATAACAATCGGTATTGCGGAACCAAGGAATTCCAAATCCAGTCCTCCTATCCACATATTCACCAAACTCGTATGTTTCATCTTTAGTGGGAATCTTTCCCTTGTGTAAAACACTATTTCTAAATTTGTTTTGTTTATCATCAAAAATAAGTGGAGCTTCTTTGAAATGATTTATAAACATCGAAGAAAAAGCTCCTAATTGTCTTTCTGAAAAATTTTTTAATTGTTTTTTCCATAGTTCTACATATTTCTCTTCACCTATACCATTTAAGTACCAAATAAATTTAATCGTCCATTCTCTAAACCTCTCTACTGATGCAATAAAACATCCCACTGCTTCGAAGTAATAGCCATCCAATAAAGCATTTGCAGCCATTTGAAATAATATTTGATACTTATCATAAGCAGATATTGCTGTTGTCTCGTGTCCTTTATAACAAGTAAAATTATAAACGCCTTCTTCATTTACCGGGACTTTATAGAATTGCAAATCTTGAGGGTCAGGTGGATTTTGACTTAATCTAATACATTGACTGCAAGTAATATATATATTCAATTTTTCTCCCCCTCCATATTTATGCATTTAATCCTACCATAATATCAATAGATTTAAGACTAACCCCTTCTTACTAACCTCCCTCAATGAAGAAAGCGAAATCTGCCGATTTCTCTCGTTTTCTTAGATTTTCATATTAGCTTGTTTTTAATAAT
>NZ_JBPFDQ010000204.1:0-1245 GCF_059415045.1 Ferdinandcohnia sp. SAFN-114
GGGATTTAAAGAAACAAAAAAACGGATAACTTTACATTGAATACTGTAAAGTCATCCGTTATGGATGGTTAAGATAAATGCGCTTATCTGACGCTACCCCTATAACAAGAGATTTACGTTTTTCTGTAAACTAAATAATTACATTAAGTTGGTAAATTAAAATTTGATTGTAGTGATAATTACAATCAAGAATGTAAATAATGGATATCTTATAAAATTAAATAAAAAAATCCACCAAAATGGTGGCTTTCATCATAATAAATGATGCTTTCTAAGCATCTGTTCTAAGTCCTCAGCGTTGTATGGAGTATGTTTAGCTACTTCATATAACGGCATTCCACCATTTAGTAAACTTTTGGCCACTTTTAAAATTCCGGTATTTTCTGCGTCCTCTAGTCGGCTTCTTTCATCGGAAAGGGCTTTTGCTCTACGCTCATACTCTTTTCTAGTTTCAGGATCAGCACTTAATTTTAATAATTTTTCTTCAGCTTTATTTAGAATCACATCCATACTGATAACCTCCCTCAACTTTTTTTCAGAAATATCCTCTTTTAAGAATAGTAACCAACGATGTAATGGATTATTCACATCATCGTTAATTTCCTCAAATTTAGGAAACTCGATAAAATGGATTTCCAACAAGTTAGTTAAAACGTTATTAGATTGAGACTCACGTAAATTAAACTTGGTATGAAAATCCTCACCACGCAATTCATCCAATTTAAAATCGAGTATATTGATTGTAACAGCTCTTTGAAGTGAGGAATATGGGTTTCCAGATTCGAAATCTTCAATATAAAGTTTTGACCAATAGAAAAGTGTTCTTGGTATCATATTCTTTTGATCTAATAATTGAACTTCAATGTTAAACTTTTCACCCATATTAGTTTTTGCCTTTATATCTAAAACGCCTAATTTGTCATCTTGCTTATCCCTATTTAAATTTTCTTTTTCGATAGTTACATCGACTATGTCAGATTTTAGGATAGCGTTTAAAAAACCAATCAATATATCTTTATCTTTTTCCTCTCCAAATAACTTTTTAAATAGAAAGTCATTTAATGGATTTAATCGATTCATACGAACCCTCCTGTTTGATTATATTCTATCATATTACTCTCTTTTTATTAATTAAGATTATTAAGAAAGGCTCGATACCTGAATGCACAGTGGACTAACCTAAAATAGTGAGACAATATAAAACACCTCCAAAATGGCAATACTTGAGATAAGTATTGTGACATT
>NZ_JBPFDQ010000205.1:0-1211 GCF_059415045.1 Ferdinandcohnia sp. SAFN-114
GGATAACTTTACATTGAATACTGTAAAGTCATCCGTTATGGATGGTTAAGATAACCGCATTTTCCTGACGCTACCCCTTGTTGAAGCGAAACGACAATATTTAATAACTTCTGTTTTAGTTTAACTACATGAAACTTTGTAATTACATCCATAAAACAAACTCCTCTTTTCAATTTGCCTAAATTTAATGAGCGAAAGCTATCGCTTACCATCATCTACCACTAACATAAAACTATGTTATTCTGTACATTACTTAAAAATAAGGAAACATGGTACCCCCTACAATCTTATCTTCTTACGTTTAATCTTTTTTTAAAAGGATAAAATGATTAATAAAATAAGTGGAGGAAAAAAATAACAAATTATGAGTCGTTAGCTGAAGAATGGGGAGTATTAAATGCAGACGGGTGGAGTTTAAGAAAAATAGCTCGCAGGTACAATACTACGCACGCCACTATCGCAAGAACTTTAAATAGGATGGATATCGAATATATTAAATGGCATAATAACAAGTTTATTAATATTACTAATGAGACCTTTGGAATTATTACTGCAATTAAACCAGTATCCGTTTCATCTGACGGTAGCTACATTTGGGAGTGCTTTTGTAAATGCAGTCCAGATATAACGTTTTTAGTAAACGGATCCGATTTAAGGCGAGGAAGAAAAAAACATTGCGGTTGTAGTTTCCCAAGGAAGAATAATATTACAAATGTGCAATTCGGAAAGTTAATTGCTATTAAGGATAGTAGGTCTAGAATGTCTGGATCGGTTTTATGGGAGTGTATATGTGTATGCGGTAAACTTACTAAAGTTCCCTACGGAGACTTAGTAAGTGGCCACACCAAATCTTGTGGATGTAGTCGACCAAAAGGAAAGGATCATCCAAGGTGGAATGGTGGAAACTCTGAAGTTAAAATTTATGTAAGAAATAAATTAATCAAATGGAAAGATGATTCTTTAAAAGAATATGGGTACAAATGTGCAGTTACTGGAATAAAAAGCAGGAAGTTGGAAATTTACCATTTAAACAAACCATTTCATTTAATTTTTGAAGAATCTTTAAGGCACTGTGGACTAAAAGCATATGAAAGAATTGGAGACTACACAAATAAGGAATTGGAGTCACTGACAGAATGATGCTAGACTAAAAAGTAGACACAGATTGTTATAATAAATATATCAACTATAACGAGGTGTGTCTGTATGGC
>NZ_JBPFDQ010000206.1:0-1185 GCF_059415045.1 Ferdinandcohnia sp. SAFN-114
AAGTTCAGTGACATCTGTAACCCATTTTTCATTAGGCTTTTCAGATGTAAACTCGCGATTTAGGACATTTTCTGTCACATGTTGAGGGGTAGAGCGTTTGTATGATTGTTTCTTCTTTACCCGAATAACCGAGCGTAAATTTGCAATCCCCATTAATCGATAGATTCTTTTATGATTAATATCCTCTTCAAACTTCCGATTCATATGTAACGTCATTTGACGATAACCAAAGGTTCCATCTACTTTCTCTTGAAGAGCCTTCATTTCTTTAATAATTTCTTCATTCAGAAGTTCTCGATCTGATGGTACGCGTTTTATCCACTTATAGTAAGCAGCCCGTGATATCCTGGCTATTTCACAAAGTAAGATAATGCTTAAGTTCTCTGTTTCATGAAGCTCTTGAATAGCGATATATTTGTCCTCAAATCGGATTTGGCTTATCTTCGCCTCCTTTCGATCTCCTCTAACTTTTTTAAGAATAAATTCTCCGCACGTAGCCGTTCATTCTCCCGTTCTAATCTTTTCATCTCAAGCTGGATTTTCTCTTCTGGAGTTAGCTTAGCTTCTTCTTTCTTATGGCCACGCTTATCTTTTAGCGCTTCGTCTCCGCCATCCTCATACTTCTTAACCCATTGATATACCTGCTGGTATGAGACATTATAGACTTCGGCTGCCTTCTGATAATCTTTCCGATTATTAATGCAATAGTTCGCTATTTCAATTCTCTCTTCTACTGTTGTTTTTCTACCTTTGGTCATAGGCTGGTTTCTCCCCTTCGAAGTTTCCTTTAATTCTCTATGACCATTATAAAGCTTAATCCATCCTTGCAGTACGGAGTGACTAGATATTTCGTACTTATGAGTTAACTCAATAAGAGAATAGTCTCCAGACAAGGCATCTCTTACGGCAGCTAACTTTAATTCCTTCGAATATTGCTTCCAACCATTGGATCTTTCAAGCCCGTCTAAACCAAATTGCTCGTACTTCTCTCTCCAAGAATAAAAAGTACGCTCAGAGATTTGATGTCTTTGGAGAAACTCCCTTAAGATTAATTCTCCCTTTTCATAAGCCTTTAAAATTTTATATTTTTCTTCCTTAGAAAACTTACTTTTAGCCATACAAAAATACTCCCCCAAAGGAAACAGATTTTTTATTTCATCTGTCTACCTTTAGGGGAGCATATCA
>NZ_JBPFDQ010000207.1:0-1098 GCF_059415045.1 Ferdinandcohnia sp. SAFN-114
ACCTTTACATCGAATATATGTAAATGATGTGAGAACCATTGATATTCTAATAGTTCTCACATCTAAGTTAAGATAAACGCGGATTTACAACGATAAGGAATTTCCAATATAAAAAGTCTGATTTCCCATCACCTAAATTGAGAAATTAGGCTCTTTTTTCGTTACTCCATAAACAGCATTCTATTACTGAATATGTAATTTACTTCGGGATAACAGGGACCCAGAGTTCGTGTCTTGGTTTATGCTTCGGACCGTAATAACATTCTATACACGGTAAATTTGCAAGTTCATACTCGGAGGTAGGGACCCACTCGGAATATAAACGTTTCCATGCATCCACTATGTTCGGAAAAACTGCCCATGTACTTGCGGGAATAATAAGCGTCTCCATATTTTCTGGGGATTCCCCATCGTATCTTACGCCCATGAAATAGGAAAATTGTTCATCTGTTATGGCAGCTTCTTTTCCGCAAACCCCCAGAAGGCTTTCAAGCGTGCATTTTGGATTTTCCCATGACATATCTACTAGTTCTTGCATAAATCCATCTTTTTTCGCAGTGTTCCAAAGCGTAGGGATTGTTTTAAATGCTCTGCTTGTTTTTACTGGCTTACTTTTTCCAACAATTCTTAATTCAAAATCAAGGTTTTCAATTCTGTACTCCATCTCGGTATCTCCTTTAATAGAAATTTGAAAGGAAATTCTGGGAAAGGCTTTTAACTGTACCCCTCTATTACGAGCATTGGAAGGGGTTACTCCATGCATTTTTTGAAAAGCACGTGAGAAAGTATCAGAAGAAACATAACCATATTTAATTGCCACATCAATGATCCGAATATCACTTTTTTGAATTTCAAATGCTGCGAGTGTTAACCGTCTACGTCTAATATATTCTGATAGCGATATACCTGAGATTGAAGAGAACATTCTTGAAAAATGAAACTCAGAACAATTAGCTGCTTTTGCAATCTCTTTGTAGTCTATTTCTTCATTCAAGCTATTTTCAATGTAGTTTAACGCATTGTTCATTCTTTCTAGCCAATCCATAAGTTTACTCCCTTTCAATATTTACTTTAAAACAAAATAGATAATAATTGCCG
>NZ_JBPFDQ010000208.1:0-1038 GCF_059415045.1 Ferdinandcohnia sp. SAFN-114
GTTTCTTTCTTTTTTTAGTGCTAATATTGGTATATTTCCTGTCCCCTGGTGATAACTATTGTTTATACGATCACATAATTTTTGTACAAATTGATGAAGTTCTTCATAATCAAACTTTCCTTGATAAGCATGAATTTCATCAAGAAATTTCATTGGGGCTTCCACTTTTGCTTTGGTTCTTGGTCTTCCAGCTATACATGGCCTTACTTCAAATCCCATATCCTTTGAGAATTGATAGAACCGTTCATTCACTTTTCCTTTTTGATACTCTGTCCGTGCTTCATCCATGACTGTTTTCATATTATCCGTTACAATCGTTTTTGGAACACCGCCAAATACCTCAAAACTTTCTGTAATAAATGACAGTAAAACACTTTGTGATTTTGAGATTGAAAGATTAAATGTTCGAAACCTTGAATTGGCGAGTAAAAGTACACAAACATTTATATACAAGATCTCCCCATCTTTGGTGATGTATCGAATATTTTCCTTCCAATCCAACTGGGCTTGTTCACCCGGTGGAGTTTCAAATCGAATTACTTCGCTGTTGGAACTCTTTCGATTTCCTGAATCAAAATAACTTTGAAATTCAGGTATGCTTGATATGTACGCTCGAAATGTGGATTGACCACATACTAATCCATGATTATCTTTCAGGTATTGCCATAAAACACGTTTATAATAAAATACTTGTTTTGACTCCTCCGAAAGAAGTAGCTTAATAATTTCATAATAATCATCAATTTTTGATGACCTATCTCGCTTCTTTTTAGGTAGATAACCATTAAGATATTTTTCAATCGTCCTCCGATCAACTCCCATATCTCGAGCCAATTTACTCTTGTTAATTTTCATGTTTAAGCTCTCCATTAACATTTTTAATTTCGGTAAATCTAAAAGACAATTAATTTCTATGTCTGTATTAATATTTATCTGCATATGCACAATATTCCCCTCCAAGAATATTATGCAGAAAATTCGTCAAAAGTGTACATATTTAAACAATCACTTTTGTACATTCTTAGGTTAGCATTTATA
>NZ_JBPFDQ010000209.1:0-979 GCF_059415045.1 Ferdinandcohnia sp. SAFN-114
AGAAAGGGGGATGAAGAAGAAATAAAATTGTCAGCTGACCAGAAATTTAACCTTATTCATTCCGTTATCGAGAAATACAATCTAACAAGGATGGTAACCCACCTCTGTAAAGTAGCTGGAGTGTCCCGCCAGGGATACTATAACTACTTTTCTGCTAAACAAGTTCAGAGAAGGAAGGATCGGGAGAAAAAGGATGAATCCCTTCGGGACCTGGTTTTAAAAGCATACAATTTCAAGAACCGTAAGAAAGGGGCTCGTCAAATTAAGATGGTATTGGCAGGTCAGTTTAGTGTTGTTTTCAATCTTAAGCGAATCAGAAGAATCATGAAGAAATACGGGATTGAGAGCCCTTTTAGGAGAGCGAACCCCTACAAGCGCATCATTAAGGCTACGCAGGAGCACAAGGTCGTCCCGAACTTACTTAACAGGGAATTCAAACAAGGAATCCCACACAAGGTCCTTCTTACGGATATAACCTACCTATATTTCGGAAAAGGTAAAAGGGCTTATTTATCAACCATTATTGACGCTTCCACCAATGAAGTCTTAGCTCATCAGGTCTCTGATCGAATTACTTTAGATATCGCTACGGATACACTTAAGAAGTTAAAGAAAAACAGGAGAATCAAACTGGCTAAAGGAGCTTATATACATTCTGATCAGGGAGGTCACTATACCAGCCCTGTTTATCAAAAGCTGGTGAAAAAATTCAAATTGGAACAATCAATGTCTAGGAGAGGTAACTGTTGGGACAACGCCCCACAGGAATCATTCTTTGGTCATTTTAAGGACCTGGCTGATATAAAATCATGTGAAACTTTAGAAGAACTTAAGCAAGAAGTGAAAGCTGCCATCCACTACTACAATCACTACAGATATCAATGGAATATGAAAAAGATGACCCCTGTTCAATACAGAGATCATCTTCTTAAAGTAGCCTAGCTTTTTTTAAAATGTCCTTTACAAGGGGTACAGATTA
>NZ_JBPFDQ010000210.1:0-939 GCF_059415045.1 Ferdinandcohnia sp. SAFN-114
ATAAAAATAGTTGGGAAGCAAAATTGTACATCCTTAAACGAGCGAAAATGTACATTTTATCATTGACATTTATAGACGTCTATTCATCATATGGATAATAGAGTTAAAGTGCTACATTTTTTATGAGAATGAGGCAATCATCGTTCCCTATTGAAAGGTTTTGAATAAAATATAGTAATCTATTATATTTTTCACTTTTTTTCTTTAGAGTGTTTAATGAATTCAAAACATAACAGTAAAAGGAGTGGGTGATTATTTGGGATGGAATAAGTACTATGACTTACATTTGACGGAAAAACAGATTAATCACGAAAAATACAAAAAAGAAGTAGGAGGGGATTGGGAGGTAATTGGGAATTTACAATTTCAATTCCTTGTTAAGAACGGTTTGTTGCCTACACATAGATTATTAGATATTGGCTGTGGAAGTCTTAGGGCAGGCATTCATTTTATCAAATATTTGAATCCAGGACATTATGGCGGTTTAGATGTTAATAAGTCACTTATAAAAGCAGGTCAATTAGAAATAAAAAAGACCAACTTAATAAATAAAAACTCAACCTTACTTGTTGATGATCAATTTACTTTCACAAAATTTCATACAAGCTTCGATTTTGCCATCGCTCATTCACTATTTACTCATCTTCCTATAAACCTTATTTGGCGATGTTTAATTAATGTCGAGAAGGTCCTCAAGATAGATGGAAAGATTTATGCTACGTTCTTCGAATCTAAAAATAAGTTCACGCTCGACCCTATTAAACAGTATCCACGTATCATTACCAATTTTGATAGGGATCCTTTTCACTATCACCTTTCTGTTTTTGAATATATGGTCAAGGATTCTTCTCTGGATTTAGAGTATGATGCTAGACTAAAAAGTAGACACAGATTGTTATAATAAATATATCAACTATAACGAGGTGTGTCTGTATGGCA
>NZ_JBPFDQ010000211.1:0-892 GCF_059415045.1 Ferdinandcohnia sp. SAFN-114
CTACCGCGCTTTCGCTTGGTAGCCTTCATAAAAAAGTTTAAATAAGAGCGATTTAAACTTTTTTATGAAGGAAAAATTAAGCTGCATTTTTTCCATACATACACTCAAATTCATTCGGTGTAAAGTAATCCAAGGTCGAATGGATCCGCTTGGAATTGTAGAAGAACTCGATGTATTCAAATAATGACTTTTTCGCTTCTTCCCTCGTACTATATTTCGATTGATAAACAAGCTCACGTTTAAGAATACCGTGAAAGGACTCGATACAAGCATTGTCGTAACAGTTTCCTTTTCGGCTCATGCTGCCGATCATTTCGTATTTTTTTAATAGATTCTGATACTCATAGGATGCATATTGAACACCCCGGTCTGAGTGATGGATGACTCCTTTTCCTGGCTTTTGGCGTTTGTAAGCCATTTTTAATGCAGAGATTACTAATTCCTTTGGCATGGTTTTATCCATAGCCCAACCTACTATTTTACGAGAATACAAGTCCATTACGCTCGCCAAATACAACCAACCTTCATCGGTTGGAATATAAGTGATATCAGTGACCCACAACTGGTTTGGTTTAGAAGCTTTAAACTGTCGATCTAATACGTTTTCACTTACCGGATGCTTATGCTTCGAATTAGTTGTAGCCTTGTATTTTTTGACGGTACAAGATTTCCACTGGTTCTTAGTCATAATGCGTGAGACTGTACGCTCACTAACCTCCACACCACGTTTATTAAGGGTTTTAGTAATTTTAACACTGCCATAACGCTGTTTAAATTCTAGGTGGGTTTGAAGAATTTCTTGTGATAATTTCTCATGTTTTTTCTGCCTATCACTTTTAGGTCGTTTTAGCCATTTAAAGTATCCACTTTTGGAAACTCCCAGAACGCTGCA
>NZ_JBPFDQ010000212.1:0-872 GCF_059415045.1 Ferdinandcohnia sp. SAFN-114
TCATAAAAATAGTTGGGAAGCAAAATTGTACATCCTTAAACGAGCGAAAATGTACATTTTATCATTGACATTTATAGTCATTCCGACACAAGGAAGTATTTTATAGTTCACAGAGTCCGAATCACCAGGGCCTTCAGACACCAAGTAGAAATTCTAGGTTCACAGAGTCAGAATCAACACAAAGCTCCAGTTTTCGCCGGGGAACTTCCAGGTTCCCTACATAAAAAATTAAAGAACAAAACAAAAGCTCCCATTTTACTCAAAGGGGAGCTTTTTTTAATCCCAAAATCCACTAATGAATTTTGCGAAAATATCCGAACTAAAATAAAAGAATGAGCAAAGAAAAAAAGCAATCACTAGACCAGTTAATATCCAACTAAGGGTCTCCTTCTTCACACAATCACCTCTTTTATATACTATTTGCATAATGGAATCTTTCATACAACCCAAAAAACCTCTAGGACACCCTAGAGGTTCTTTGTATATATAAATGATAGGGGAAATGAAGTAAAAAATGCCTCTAATTATGAGAGAGTAATTAGAGGCAAGAGAGAAATGAAAACTTCATTGAATTAGACGAACTGTTTTGTAAAAGGTTACAAACCCTATAAAAATTTTTTTTGATACTCATTCTTTTTCTTTTCCATGCATACATATAGGACAAGCGTAAAAAAAGAGGGGGATTTGATATGGCTTATCCAGGATCAAAAGGTTGGTACGTGAAACAATTAAAAGAAAAAGGGATTTACCAGCATCCAGTTGAGCGAAAAAAACTAGAAACGTATAAAACATATATCTGATGCTAGACTAAAAAGTAGACACAGATTGTTATAATAAATATATCAACTATAACGAGGTGTGTCTGTATGGCA
>NZ_JBPFDQ010000213.1:0-848 GCF_059415045.1 Ferdinandcohnia sp. SAFN-114
GTACTCAGGATCCACTCAAGAGAGAACGAAGTTTCGACTACAGGGTTGTTACCTTCTCTGACGGACCTTTCCAGGTCGCTTCGTCTACTTCGCTCTTTTGTAACTCCGTATAGAGTGTCCTACAACCCCAAGAGGCAAGCCTCTTGGTTTGGGCTATCTTCCGTTTCGCTCGCCGCTACTCAGGAAATCGCGTTTGCTTTCTCTTCCTCCGGGTACTAAGATGTTTCAGTTCCCCGGGTCTACCTTCTCTTACCCTATGTATTCAGGTAAGGATACTGCCCCATTACGAGCAGTGGGTTTCCCCATTCGGAAATCTTCGGATCAATGCTTACTTACAGCTCCCCGAAGCATATCGGTGTTAGTACCGTCCTTCATCGGCTCCTAGTGCCAAGGCATCCACCGTGCGCCCTTCATAACTTAACCTATTCGGCTTTGATAAGCTTCGAATTTCTTCGTCACCTCATTCGTCAGCATCCTCACGTACCTTTAAGTACGTTCCGGTGCTTCCTCAATCGGTTCCTTGAACTTCTCGCTTCTCATGCGCCTAAAGTTATAAGAACTTTTACTACTTCAATGAATGTTTTGTTACGTTATCTAGTTTTCAAGGAACAAAGCTACTGACTTCAATCACATCGTGATTAAACATCAGTGAGTAATCTTCATGCAGCTTTGCGCTGAGGAATCAATCATCTTCGATTAACCTAGCAGACGCAAGTGCAATATTGAAAGCACAAAAAAGCACTCTCAAAACTGACCACAATACAAAGCGTCTTTTTATGAAGTTCGTAGAACTTCAGTTTCCTTAGAAAGGAGGTGATCCAGCCGCACCTTCCGATACGGCTACCTTG
>NZ_JBPFDQ010000214.1:0-835 GCF_059415045.1 Ferdinandcohnia sp. SAFN-114
AAAAATGTTATTTCATCTTGTCAAAAAGGATTTCATTCTAGCCAAAAAATACCTATTGTTTATGCTTATTTTTGCAGTTATTGGCCCCATATTTATTTATTCAAAGTTAGGATTTGATAACGGTAGCTTTACAAGTTTTCTTATTACCGTTTTATTTACGGAATATATTTTGTTTAATATGGTTTCGATGCAAGAGGATAAATATAGGGGATCAGCACTTCTTTGTACAACCCCACATACTCGTAATGGTGTCATTAAAGCAAAATATCTATTTATTCTTGTGATTTTTATTGGGTGTTTCCTTTTATTTAACCTTGCAGTAGCAATTGGTTTTTCTACAGGGCTAGCAAGATTAAATATTTATAGTATAGGAATAGCTCTTTTGATCATTTCTGTTTTTTTCGGAATATTAATACCTATTCAAACTAAATTTGGCTATGAAAAAACAAAGTATATCTTTTTTATTTTAATATTTTTAACTCCATTTATACTACCCACTATTATTGAGTGGTACCAATCGATGAATTTTAATATCAATTTTCAATTACCACTACCTCAAACAGTAATGGTTTGGGTGCCTTTTGTAATATCTATTTTTATTATCTTAATTTCAATGATTATATCAATCCAAATCTTTTCAAAGAAAAACTTATAGCTTCTTCTTTTGAGGTGAATATAAATGAAAACAATAATAATATTTGTAATACTGTTTGCAGTTTTAGTATTTGTAATTAAAAAAATTAGGAGCAAATAGAAATCCATATAAAAAAAGTCGAATCCATCAAGGATATCGGCTTTTTTAGATTGAAATTTGCTTAGCGTACAAAATTTCCGA
>NZ_JBPFDQ010000215.1:0-800 GCF_059415045.1 Ferdinandcohnia sp. SAFN-114
CAAATTAATGAAAAAGTGTTAAATTTAATATGGATAGGTGTTTTATATATGTCTCATTTGGCTAGGTCAGTTCAACCCTCCTCTTCTAATTTACAAAACTCCTCATGAAGATAAGTAGGGATTTCTACTTCTAAATTGAATTTATCCGGTAGAATCTTATTCTTTTCTACATACATTTCCATAAGTTGAAGATCTTTTTCAGATTTAACACCTAGTATATCTGAGAGAGACTTAAAAACCTTTTGTGCCCCTAAACCTACAGGTTTATTGGTCTTATGAATACTTTCACTTAGTCTTCCAATGAATCTAGGTAAATTATAAAGAACCTCTTCAATCCGTTCATTACCGCATACTTCCATTGCCCTAAAAGAAACTAAGTCGTCTGGATCATGTGTCAATTGAACTAATGCTTCTATTGCAAACTCATTTGGTACCCATCTTTCGATAAACGATATTAAGGAAAACCTAACATAGATATTTGGATATGCAACACACATACCAAAAATGTTTTCAGCTACTACAGGATGTTTAATTTCAAATAAACATTCTATTAATTTTGGCATAACCTCTTTAAGATTACGTTTATTTTTAATGGCTGCTTCTAAATTTGATTCAAATGTGTTAAAAACATCTAAATCTCTATAAAAAATCTTTTTGTGTTCTGATGGCCTATACAATTTTATCACTCTTCTTTTCTTCTTTTTAGGAGTACAAAAACAAGCCTATTTGAACTGACCTAGCCAAATGAGACATATATAAAACACCTATCCATATTAAATTTAACACTTTTTCATTAATTT
>NZ_JBPFDQ010000216.1:0-653 GCF_059415045.1 Ferdinandcohnia sp. SAFN-114
GCCATACAGACACACCTCGTTATAGTTGATATATTTATTATAACAATCTGTGTCTACTTTTTAGTCTAGCATCAATTCACAAGTTTACGGTGTACCTTTTGGCACAGATGCTAGTAAAATTGCCCTTTTAGATATTCCAACCATCGTCTTTGGTCCTGGTAGTATTAATCAGGCTCATACAAAGGATGAACATATTAAGGTAAGTGAAATTGTTAAAGCAGCAAAGATATATAAAGACTTAATTCTGCACTTCCATGAATATTTTTAAGGGGGCATACATGTGGACACGAATGAAACACCGGGATTTAACGTGGATTATTGGAGAGAAGAGGAGTTTCCAATCACGAAAAATTTTATTTACTTAGATAATGCTGCTATGTCGCCACTGCCTTCTCGTGTAAAAAATGCGATTGTTGACTTTCATCAATCAAGATCTTATTCGGGCGCTTCCTTTGGTCAATGGTGGGATGAAGTTGAGATCGCTCGGGAAAAGATCTCAAGGTTGATTGGATGTCATGCGGATGAAGTAGCCTTTACCCAAAATACATCAATGGGAATTAATCTTATTGCACAAGGTATTGATACTATGTCAAGAAAATAGACACAGATTTTTCTACCGCGCTTTCGCTTGGTAGCCTTCATAAAAAAGTTTA
>NZ_JBPFDQ010000217.1:0-643 GCF_059415045.1 Ferdinandcohnia sp. SAFN-114
GTGCTGCGAATATATTGTTGAAACTTATTGGGTTCATTTAAAAACTGGATAGCATCTTCGAAGCCATCTTCTAAAATTCGGGTCGCTTTCTCCAGCTTTGAATCTTCTCCAAATCGTTCAAGAAATTCATCTTTAAACCTTCTGGCATCATTCACACTAACAGCTTCAAAAATTCTCTTTAATCCTAGTTTTTCTTCATCTACCCCTTTTTTAGGTAGTACATTAAAAATATTTCGCTTGAAATGGACAGTGCAACGTTGCCAAACAGTTCCAACGAATACTTCTTTTAGAGCCCTTTTTAATCCGGGATGTGCGTCTGTAATAAATAGTCTTGGAGATTGTACTCCTCGAGATTGTAAGTGATGTAAAAATGCTTTCCAAGCATCATAGCTTTCTACGTGATCGACTCTTATTCCTAATATTTCTCGGCGGTTTTCTTCCGTAATGGCAGTAGCGATATAGACAGCCTTTGATACAACACGATTATGTTCACGCACCTTAATATACATGGCATCAGCGAAAATATAAGGGTAGTATGTTGTATTTAAAGGCCGGTTTGCCCAAGTTTGAACAATTGGGTCGAGTTGTTCCGTAAGAGAAGAAACAAAAGACTTCGAAACACTTTCTCCACAAAGTTGTTGGA
>NZ_JBPFDQ010000218.1:0-643 GCF_059415045.1 Ferdinandcohnia sp. SAFN-114
TCCAACAACTTTGTGGAGAAAGTGTTTCGAAGTCTTTTGTTTCTTCTCTTACGGAACAACTCGACCCAATTGTTCAAGCTTGGGCAAACCGGCCTTTAAATACAACATACTATCCTTATATTTTCGCTGATGCCATGTATATTAAGGTACGCGAACATAATCGTGTTGTATCAAAGGCAGTCTATATCGCTACCGCCATTACGGAAGAAAACCGCCGAGAGATATTAGGGATAAGAGTTGATCACGTAGAAAGTTATGATGCTTGGAAAGCCTTTTTACATCACTTACAATCTCGGGGAGTACAATCTCCAAGACTATTTATTACAGACGCACATCCCGGATTAAAAAAGGCTCTAAAAGAAGTCTTTGTTGGAACCGTTTGGCAACGTTGTACTGTCCATCTCAAGCGAAATATCTTTAATACACTACCTAAAAAAGGAGTAGATGAAGAAAAACTAGGATTAAAGAGAATTTTTGAAGCTGTTAGTGTGGATGATGCCAGAAAGTTTAAAGATGAATTTCTTGAACGATTTGGAGAAGATTCAAAGCTGGAGAAAGCGATCCGCATTTTAGAAGATGGCTTCGAAGATGCTATCCAGTTTTTAAATGAACCCAATAAGTTTCAACAATATATTCGCAGCAC
>NZ_JBPFDQ010000219.1:0-559 GCF_059415045.1 Ferdinandcohnia sp. SAFN-114
ATAATGTAAAATAACGTAATTCATCGCTTCTGGATCACCCTTATTTGCAGCTAAAATAATTGGATACGGTAATAAGCCACATTCGTTGTCTTTTGTGTTAGCATCAATCATCCCAGTCATCTGCATGTTCCTCCAAAAATCGCTTTAACCTTTTAAAAGAGCTTGTCCGTCTATACTGAACCGTACTACGAGGAATCTCTAGTAGTTCGGCTATTTCTACATCTGATTTATCAAAAAAATAGTATAGTAGGACTGTCTTACGCTTTTCTATTGGCAAAGTCCGCAACGCTTCAGCGAGTAATTTCGGAGTTATTTTCTTTCCAACCACTTGAACACTTTGTCCTTCTTCTCCTTCATATTGCTGATCTAAGGTATAGAGTTGATTTTCTTCTTGTGGTGTGAGATCAGAAAATGTCATCTCCTTTGCTTGTCGTTGTTGTCTTTCGTTGAAAATATTGATTGCTTCATTCTTCAATACACGTTTACAAAAAGCATTAAATGCACAGCGAACTTGCCACTCGGTACGATCTGGTTCTATCATGCATTTCCTCTCCCTTCG
>NZ_JBPFDQ010000220.1:0-128 GCF_059415045.1 Ferdinandcohnia sp. SAFN-114
TAACACAAGTAAATCTAATAACCTGATAATTATTGTTAGCCATAGAATTAATTTTACACAAAATTATGGACTTGACTGAAGTCGGGGTTACTTCAGACACCGTAAGGTAAAATCAGTACGGCTCTGGC
>NZ_JBPFDQ010000220.1:228-552 GCF_059415045.1 Ferdinandcohnia sp. SAFN-114
CGAAGTTCGGGGATCTTCAGACAAGCAAAGGCAAAACCAGCGTGGCTCTGTCCGAAGTTCGGGGATCTTCGGACAAGTAAAGGCAAATTCAGCTCCGCTCTGTCCGAAGTTCGGGGATCTTCAGACAAGCAAAGGCAAAACCAGCGTGGCTCTGTCCGAAGTTCGGGGATCTTCGGACAAGCAAAGGCAAATTCAGCCCCGCTCTGTCCGAAGGTTGGGGATCTTCGGACAAGCAAAGGCAAAACCGAGTCAAGTCCTTAATATTGTGTAAAAGTGTCAACAATGATTTTCAACTTATTTATAAATTTGTATAGCGAGTTAGAA
>NZ_JBPFDQ010000221.1:0-542 GCF_059415045.1 Ferdinandcohnia sp. SAFN-114
TTCGTATGCAAGACAAAATAAAATAGCTACAGCTCTTCGGGAGATTGGAAGAATTGAAAAAACAATCTTTATTCTTGACTATATTACGAATGAAACATTAAGAAGAAGGATACATCGTGGACTAAATAAAGGAGAAGCCATGAATGGATTGGCTAGAGCTTTATTTTTTGGTAAACGTGGTGAATTCAGAGAACGGGGCATACAAGATCAACTACAAAGAGCTAGTGCATTAAATATATTAATCAATGCAATTAGCGTATGGAATACTGTGTATTTAAGTGAAGTAACAAAGGAATTTAAGAAAAATAATATTCTAAGGGAAGAATTGCTTCCACATATTTCACCTTTGGGATGGGAACATATTAATTTTCTTGGAGAATATAAATTTGATTCGCATCGATTACCCACAAATTCTCTAAGACCATTAAATAAAAATTAACCTATAACATATAAAGCCAAATTCCTTAACGTACAGGTATTTGGCTATTTCTATATCGAATTTTGCTTAGCGTACAAAATTTCCGAAATGTTGGCTGTACCCC
>NZ_JBPFDQ010000222.1:0-531 GCF_059415045.1 Ferdinandcohnia sp. SAFN-114
ATGAAGAGGATTCAGGGACGGGGTTACTCTCGTTTTCCCCTTCATAGCTTCGATGAAGAGGATTCGGCGACGAGGTTCCTTTCGTTTACCCTTCATTATTCTTATGAAGAGGATTCAGTGTGGGAATTGTTGTTCTTTTCCTCTTCATAACTCTTATGAAGAGGATTGGGGGACGGGGTTGCTCTCCTTTTCCCCTTCATAGCTTCGATGAAGAGGATTCGGCGACGGGGGGACTCTCGCTTTCCCCTTCATAGCTTCGATGAAGAGGATTCGGCGACGAAGTTACTCTCGTTTTCCCCTTCATTACTCTTATGAAGAGGATTGGGGGACGGGGTTGCTCTCGCTTTCCCCTTCATAGCTTCGATGAAGAGGATTCGGCGACGGGGGGACTCTCGCTTTCCCCTTCATAGCTCTGATGAAGAGGATTCGGGGACGGGATTGGTCTCCTTTTCTCCTTCATAGCTTCGATGAAGAGGATTCGGCGACGGGATTGGTCTCCTTTTCCCCTTCATAGCTTCGATGAAGAGGATT
>NZ_JBPFDQ010000223.1:0-530 GCF_059415045.1 Ferdinandcohnia sp. SAFN-114
AAGGATGCCAAAGTCATTGCACAATTAGTTAAGGATGGGAGATATGCTGAACCAACAATTCCGCAAGGAGTTTATGCTGAACTCCGAGTGGCTAAAAAAATACGTGATCTCTTGACTGACGATCTTCAAACTGTCCAAGGACAGATTCACAACTGGATAGATCGCTATTTTCCTGAGTTCCTTACGGTCTTTAAGAAGTGGGAGGGAAAGGCAGCGTTACAGTTCTTAAAGCTTTTTGCGTTACCACATGAATTAGTAAAGTTCTCTGATCAAGACTTATTAATGCATTTAAGGAAAGCTGTAAAACGTAGTGTTGGTCTTAATAAAATTCAAGAGTTAAAACATGCAGCTAGTAAGTCCATAGGACTTATACAAGGCGCAAATATGGCTAAATTAGAGCTTAAAACATTAATTGATAAGTATGAATTAGTTCAACTTAAATTCGAAGAATTAGATTCAAAGATTGATACATTAATCGATCAGATACCTGGTGTCCAACAAATGTTGGCTATAAAAGGTGTTGGAAGAGA
>NZ_JBPFDQ010000224.1:0-524 GCF_059415045.1 Ferdinandcohnia sp. SAFN-114
TTGAACAATTGGGTCGAGTTGTTCCGTAAGAGAAGAAACAAAAGACTTCGAAACACTTTCTCCACAAAGTTGTTGGACAATATTCTTTACTTTACGAGTAGACACACCGTTTATAACCATTTCGAGCATTGAAAGCACAAATGCTTGGTCACAACGTGCATATTTTTCAAACAAGGAAGGTGAAAATCCCCCATTGCGAGTACGAGGAACTCTGAGATTCACCCTACCAATACTCATAATGAGCTCTCGCTCATAGTAACCATTTCGAGAATCAAATCGGTCAGTAGAACGTTCATAAGATCCAACTTGAAGAAAGTCATCACGTTCTTTCTCCATCACAGAATTTAAAACAAGAACAATCGAAGCTTTAATAACGGAGTCAATATCAGAATTCATTACTGATTCTTTTAAAACATCAATATCTAGGTTAAACTGTATTTGAGTCATTTTTATTCCTCTTTTCAATGTTTTACTTGGTCGTTAAACATTGTTGACAAAAAGGAATAAAATGACTCTTTTCTTTT
>NZ_JBPFDQ010000225.1:0-514 GCF_059415045.1 Ferdinandcohnia sp. SAFN-114
ACACGTCCTTATAAATGATGATTGTATTATATAATAAAATCTCATTTTACGTTGTCCACTATTAAGACTAACCTCAATAACGGACAATATTTTGATTTTATCGGACATTGTTGCCAATATATCGGACACAACTCACATTTTATCGGACAAACCAAAATAATGTAGTTGTGAGGATATTGGCACGAATACTTATTATTTTCTTTCATATATTGAGTTTAGGACAACCGTTCATTATGGAGGGATCAATTTGGATAACAATGAAAAAGTTTCGCAGGCGAGATCTGATAATCGAAACTATATAAGAGTGAATAACAATATTAATTTCACAGTGAATTTTGGTGATTCTCTCAATTTTCTTGCCCTTATTGTAGGCGTATTTTTCATTAAAACTGTCACTAAAAATACGAAACAGAAATCCCCAAAAAGAAAAAAGGCGTTGATTGAACTGACCTAGCCAAATGAGACATATATAAAACACCTATCCATATTAAATTTAACACTTTTTCATTAATTT
>NZ_JBPFDQ010000226.1:0-503 GCF_059415045.1 Ferdinandcohnia sp. SAFN-114
GCATAAACTCCTTGCGGAATTGTTGGTTCAGCATATCTCCCATCCTTAACTAATTGTGCAATGACTTTGGCATCCTTCACATCATTTTTAGTTGGTGAGTTATCATCCAATTCCTTAGACTTTTTTACGTGAAGTGGATTTACGGCAACAAATTTAATACCATTTTCTTTCAGATTATGAGCTAGATTTAGCCAATAATGACCTGTTGGTTCCATACCAACAATTACTTTTTCCATGCCCTGTTCCTGCTTTAAATGATTGATCCAATCTATAAAGGCTGAGAAACCATCTTTGGTGTTCTCGAAAAAACAAGGTGTCCCAAACTCAATTCCTCTATAATCTTGCGCTCTAGCAACGTGCTTGAACTTAGCAATATCAACACCTATAATTAGTGTTTCGGAAGTAATTTGAGCAATTTTATTGTTTTGGTTATAATTCATTTGAATAGCCTCCTGGTTTTATTAGATTGTCCTTTTAGCCGGCAAGCGTTGGACACTCTTATT